>NZ_JBEZZF010000041.1:0-52576 GCF_040639055.1 Promicromonospora sp. NPDC023987
TAGTCAGGTGGTCGGCACCCCGGGGTACCGACCACCTGACTATTTACCGACTACATGCGCGCGTGCGTTCAGGCGACTCGCGCCGTCAGCGTCATCAGGGTCGCCTCCGGGCGGCACGCGAACCGGACCTGCGCATAGGGCGACGTCCCGGCACCCGCCGAGACGTGGAGCCACGTCGAGTCCTCGCCGCCCTCGCGGTCCGGCCGGGCACCGGGCCAGCCGTGCAGCCCGAACGCCCGGACCCGGTCCAGGTCGCAGTTCGTCACGAGCGCCCCGTAGAACGGCAGGCAGAGCTGCCCACCGTGCGTGTGGCCGGCGAGGATGGCATGGACGCCGTCGTCCTTCAGCTGGTTCAGCACGCGCTGGTACGGAGCGTGCACGACGCCGAGACGCAGCACCGCGTCCTCCTCACCGGGCGCTCGACCCGGCTCCGGCATGATGTCGAGCTCCAGATGCGGGTCGTCCATGCCGACCAGGCCCACGGTGCGTCCGTCACGCAGCTCCACGAGGCCCCGCTGGTTGTCCAGGTCCACCCAGCCGGCGTCGGTGAATGCCTTGGCGAGCGACGCCGTGGGCAGCGGCATCTTGTCCTCGCGCTCCACGCGAGCGTCCGGCAGCAGGTACCGGGCGGGGTTCTTGAACGTCGGCGCGTAGTAGTCGTTCGACCCCATGACGAACGCCCCGGGAACGTCCATCAGCTGCCCCAGGACGTCGAGGAGGGGCGCCAGCGACTGCGTGTGCCCGAAGTTGTCGCCCGTGTTGATCACCAGGTCGGGCTCGAGCGCGGCCAGTGACCGCACCCAGGCCTGCTTGGTGCGCTGACGAGGCGTGAGATGCAGGTCGGAGACATGGAGCACGCGGATCGGCCGCTGCCCTGGGGGCAGCACCGGCACGGTCACCCGCCGCACACGGAAGAGCTTGGTCTCCACGTGCGCGTAGACCAGCCCGGCGGCGGCAATGCCCCCGGCGATCCCGAGAGCCTTGCCGACGTCACCCAGGGTCCCCATGCAGATCAGTCGTTCCCGTTCCCGTTGCCGCCGCCGTTGCCATTCCCGTTGCCGCCACCGTTGTTGCCGTTCCCGCCGCCGGAGTCCCCACCTTCGGAACCACCGTCGCCGCCGGATCCGCCGTCCGAGTCACCGGAGCCCGATTCGCCACCGTTGTTGTCGTCCGACTTCGGCGGAGTAGGAGCCTTACCGACGAGTGCCGGGTCAGGCGCGGGGAAGGACGTCTTGGGGAGTTCGGCGACCGCCTCGTCCATGTAGCGGCGCCATGTCGGGGCGGCAACGGTACCGCCGTACATCGGACCAGCCTCAGGTGAGTTGTCGTACCAGTTCATCGCGGGAAGGAACACCTTCATGTGCGGAACGTTGCCGCTGGCCTCACCGACCCAGACCGAGGTCGAAAGTTCAGGCGTGTACCCCGTGAACCAGCTCTGCATCGCGTCGTTCGTCGTGCCCGTCTTGCCGGCTACCGGACGACCGTCCTCAAGTCCCGGGCTGAGCTGCCATGCGGTACCCCACGGGTTGGTCTTGAAGACCTGGGTCATCGCGTAGGCGACAGTGTTGGCCACCTCGGGCTCGAGCGTCCGCTTACAGTTCGCGCTCGGCACCTTCATCTTCTTGCCATCGGTGTCCTTGACCTGGAGGATCGCGACCGGATCGCAGTACGTGCCGCCCGAGGCGAACGTCGCGAACGCCGACGCCTGGTTGACCGGGGTCGAGGCCTGGGTCCCGAGCGTCATCGAGGCGAGCACGTCGATGTCGGCCTTGTCGGGGCTGTCGATCGTCCGGAAGGTCGGTGCGCCGTCGAGCGTCAGGCCCGACGTCATCGGCCGGAATCCCACGTCCCATGCCGTCTGCTGCACGTTGCAGAGATCGAGCTGCTGTGACATCCGGGCATAGACCGTGTTCAGCGACTGGAAGGTGCCCTGGAGCACGCTCACCGTTCCGCTCGCGGACCCATCGACGTTCGACACCTCCCAATTCTGGTTCGTGAAGGCATGGACGCAGCCCTGCGCCTGGAAGCTCGTCTCGTTTGCCACGAAGGAGTTGGCGCTGACCCGGTCGTGGAGCTGCCGTCCGCTGCGTAGCCACTCGGCCAGCACGAACGGCTTGAAGTTGGAGCCCACCTGGAATCCACGGGAGTTGCCGTGCATGTAGTCCGCCGAGTAGTTCTGCGCGGTAGTGCGCTGCGCAGATTCCGTCGCCCTCGCGTTGTACGGGACGTTCTGCGCCATCGCCTTGATCTGCCCTGTGCCTGGCTCGACCGACGTGACGGCAGCTTCGAGACCGTAGTTGTTGTCCGCAGGAACCGCTTCGGCGATCGTCTTATGGGCGGCCTTCTGCATCTTCATGTCCAGCGTGGTGACGATCCGGAGGCCACCGCGGTAGAGCAGGTCCTGACGTTCAGCCCTGGTCTTCCCGAACTCGGGGCTGGCCATGATCTCCTTGATCACGTAGTCGCAGAAGAACGCGGCGCCCTTTGCGGAGTCGCATCCGACGTCGAGCGGCTGGACATCGAGGCTGTCCTCCAGCTTGGTGTCGAACGCCTTGTCCCGTTCCTCGGTCGTGATGTAGCCGAGCTGCCACATCTTGCCGATCACGAGGTCACGACGCTTTGCGGCCTCCTCGGGGTTCTGCACCGGGTCAAACGCATTCGGGGACTTGGTGATACCCGCGATCGTCGCCGCCTCGACCACCGACAGGTCGCTCGAGGACTTGTTGAAGTAGTGGCGTGAAGCGGTCTCGACGCCGTACACGCTCCGGCCGAACTGCGCGATGTTGAGGTAGCCCTGGAGGATCTCGTCCTTGGACATCTGCTTCTCGAGCGCGATCGCGAGCTTCGCCTCACGAAGCTTTCGCGTGAGCGAGCCCTCGCTGGCCTCCAGCACACCGAACGTGTCGCCAGACCGGGAGGCCTCTTCGATGAGCACGTTCTTCACGTACTGCTGTGTGAGGGTGGACGCGCCCTCGGTGGCGCCACCTCCGAAGTTCTTCACCGCGGCACGGGAGATGCCCTCGGGGTCCACTCCACCGTGGGTGTAGAAACGCTCGTCCTCGATGGAGATCACGGCGTTCTTCATGTGGTCCGACACCTTGTCGAGCGGCACGACGATGCGGTTGTGCACGTAAAACGTGGCCAGCTTCGTCTTGCCGTTGCTCGCGTAGATCTGCGACTGCTCCGACAATGGCCCGGGCACCAGCTCGGCGGGCACCTCCTCGAACACCTCGACGCCCGTGTCGACGGCGGTATCAACGCCCGAGGCCAGGGGGATCACCAGCCCGGCCGCGATCACCCCACCGGCGCCGGCGGTCAGCACGAATGCGAGAAGGAGTCCGATGAGCTGCGCCGCGGGGATGGTTCGAGTGACCCGACGCGGCTCGCGAGAATTCGGCAAGGCCATGGCTCCAGGTTACGGGGTGTCCCTGACAGGGCGCGTCGAAACTCGACCCGCCGGTGTGCAGGTCTCGTGCGGAATCGCCCAGGTCGATCGCGGGCTAGCATCGGAGCCATGGCAACGAAGTGGGAGTACGCGACGATCCCCCTCCTCATTCACAACACCAAGGCGATCCTCGATCAGTGGGGCTCGGACGGCTGGGAGCTCGTGCAAGTGGTCCCCGGACCCGACGGCACCGGTCTGGTCGCCTACCTGAAGCGACCAGCGGGCGGTGACGCATGAGTCACGAGCAGCGCCTCGCCGAGCTGGGCATCACGCTCCCCGAGGTGGCGGCTCCGGTCGCGGCTTACGTCCCGGCGGTGCAGACCGGCCGCTACATCTATACCTCCGGCCAGCTGCCCTTCACCGACGGAGCCCTGCCGGCCACCGGCAAGGTCGGCGAGGGCGAGAACCTCATCTCCGCCGACGACGCAGCGGCCTACGCACGCACCTGCGCCCTCAACGCACTGGCCGCCGTCCGGTCGGTCACGGGTTCGCTCGACTCGATCTCCCGGATCGTGAAGGTCGTCGGATTCGTCGCGAGCGACCCTGCGTTCACCGGTCAGCCCGCGGTCATCAACGGCGCCAGCTCGGTGCTCGGCGAGATCTTCGGCGACGCGGGCATCCATGCGCGCTCCGCCGTCGGCGTGGCGGTCCTTCCGCTGGATTCGCCGGTCGAGGTAGAGCTCGTCGTCGAGCTGGTGTAGCGCCTTCGCAGCGGCCCGGAACGGGCGTGACCGGACGCACTTCCGATTCGGTTTCCGTTCCGGGCCATGCGTCGGCTATTCTGAGCAGGCTTCCGCGGAAAGGCTTCGTGCCTGTCGTGCGGTGGACTCCATCGGGGTGTGGCGCAGCTTGGTAGCGCGCTTCGTTCGGGACGAAGAGGTCGCAGGTTCAAATCCTGTCACCCCGACCATGGAAAAGGCCCTCTGACCAGCGTAAACGCTGTGTCGGAGGGCCTTTCGCGTTGCCGTCGCCGGGCGCCCGTGCCCGCCTCGCTCCGCGGTGCGAGACTTGGGGCCATACCCAGCACGGGAGGCATCCGATGGATCCGTACGTCCTCGTAGGTGGCGGGCTGACGACAGCCCGCGCCGCTGAAGCACTGCGCACCGGTGGTTACGACGGCGACCTGGTGGTCGTCACCACCGAGCCCCACCATCCGTACGAGCGTCCGCCACTGAGCAAGGACTACCTGCGTGGTGAGTCGGAGCGCGACGTCGCCTTCCCGCTCGACGAGGCCTGGTACACCGAGCACGACGTAGCGGTCCGCACGGGCGAGACGGTCGTCGGGCTGGATCCGGCGGGTCACGTCCTCACGCTGTCCGACGGCGACACGCTCACCTTCGCGAAGGCGCTGCTCGCCCCCGGCTCCACGCCACGCACTCTCGACCTGCCCGGCGCCGACCTCGCCGGTGTGCACTACCTGCGCACCATCGACGACTCCGACCGCATCTCCAGCAGGCTGCTCGAAGCGTCGCTGGAGGGCGTCGGCAGGATCGTCGTCATCGGTGACGGGTGGATCGGGCTGGAGGTGGCGGCGTCGGCTCGGACGCTCGGGCTGGACGTCACTGTCGTGGGCAACGGCCCACACCCGCTCGGCCGCGTCCTCGGGCCGGAGATGAGCGACTTCTACGCGAGCGTCCACACCGAGCACGAGACCCGCCTGATCCGCGACGCGTCAGTCCTGGCGATCCGTGGTGCTGACGGTCGGGTCACCGGCGTCGACCTGGCGGACGGCACGCACCTCGGGGCCGACGTCGTGGTGATCGGCGTCGGTGCCGCACCGAACGTCGGCCTCGCCGAGGCAGCGGGCCTGGATCTCCGGCCCGCCGCGCAGGGTGGCGGGATCGTCGTGGACGGAACCCTGGCGACGTCGGCCCCCGACGTGTTTGCCGGGGGCGATGTCGCCAGCATCCCTTCCCCGCACTACGGACGCCCGCTCCGGGTGGAGCACTGGGCGGTCGCCCAGGAGACCGGCGCGCACGTCGGGCGCGCCATGCTCGGTGCCACCGACGCGTACGACAAGCTGCCCTACTTCTACAGCGACCAGTACGACGTCGGCATGGAGTACACCGGCTGGGTGGACGTCCAGGCGGGATACGACGACGTGGTGGTCTCCGGCGACGCCGGCAAGCGTGAGTTCGTGGCGTTCTGGCGCGTCGACGGGCTGGTCGTGGCCGGCATGGCCGTGAACGTCTGGGAACAGATGGAGCGCGTGGAGGAGCTGATCAGATCTCGGAGGAAGGTGTCGACGACGGAGCTGGAGGGCTTCGTCGGCTGAGCCCGGGTGGGTCGTCGTCCCGGCTGGTCGAGCTTGGCGAGACGGGTCTCGACAAGCTCGACCAGCGAAGGGGCTCGACCAGCGAAGGGGCTCGAACGGCGAGGAAGCTTGACCAGCGAGGGTCAGCCCCGACGCTCCCGGACAGCCTTGGCCAGATCACGCAGGAGGTCCTCCGTGGTGTCCCAGTCCATGCACTTGTCTGTGACCGACTGGCCGTAGGTGAGCTCGGACAGCGGCGCCGGCTTCTGCGCGCCGGCCACGAGGAAGCTCTCCATCATGAGACCGGTGATGCCGCGCTCGCCGTCCGCGATGCGGTTCGCGATCTCGTGCACCACCCCGGCCTGGCGCACGTGGTCCTTGCCTGAGTTGCCGTGGCTCGCGTCCACGATCACGCCGTTCTCGACGGTGCCGCCCAGACCGGAGGTCCGCGCCACGCGCAGGGCGTCGGCGACGTCTTCGGTCGAGTAGTTGGGGCCCGAACGGCCGCCCCGCAGGATCACGTGGCAGTCGGGGTTGCCGGTGGTCTCGACCGCTGCGGCGCGACCTTCGCCGTCGGCCCCGAAGAAGGTGTGCTCGCTCGCGGCGGTGACGCAGCCGTCCACGGCGATCTGCACGTCGCCGTCGGTCGCGTTCTTGAACCCGACAGGCATCGAGAGACCCGAGGCGAGCTGCCGGTGCACCTGCGACTCGACGTTGCGGGCGCCGATCGCGCCCCAGGTCACGGCGTCAGCGATGTACTGAGGGCTGGTCGGCTCGAGGAACTCGGCTCCGGCGGGCACGCCCGCGTCCAGCACGCCGAGCAGCACCTCGCGGGCGAGGCTCAGGCCGTGCCGTACGTCGTGCGATCCGTCCAGGTGCGGGTCGTTGATGAGGCCCTTCCAACCCACGGTGGTGCGCGGCTTCTCGAAGTACACCCGCATGACGACGACGAGATCGTCGGACAGCTCACGCCGGAGCATGGCGAGCCGTGCGGCGTAGTCGAGCGCGGCGGCCGGGTCGTGCACCGAGCACGGTCCGACGATCGTCAGCAGCCGGTCGTCATCGCCGGCCAGGACATCGCGCACCTCGCGGCGGGACGTCGTGACGAGGTCGCTGCGGGCGGTGCCGAGCGGCATCGACTCCAGCAGGCTGTTCGGGGCAGGCAGCGGGTCGAGAGCGCGAATGCGCAGGTCGGAGGTGCGGGTACCGAGGTCGGTTGCCTCGGTGCTGGGTTCCGCAGGGGTGATGCTCATCGGGATCGGGGCTCCTGGTTGGCGGGTCTGGTTCAAGGAACCGGACGGCCGCCACCGACTCCTGGTCCGGAGCGGTCCGTCTCGGTAAAGACGAAGGGCCTGGACGCGATCGGCGTCCCAGGCCCTGGCTCCGGGTGGAAAGTTGGTCAGGCGTAAGCCCGCCGAGCTCCACCAGGAGCCGACGTAAAGCGCCAATACCAACGGATGTCCACGGCCAAAACGGTAGCCGCACCCCAGCGGGCTGTCCACCGGGTTCCGGGATGCGGTCCGTCACAGTCGAGGGCCCACGCGATTGTCCGCGGACCACGCCATCTTCTGCGGCTGGACGGGCACGACACCCACGAGGCACCGCCGGACCTGCACGACTTCGACATGCGCGGCAGGACCGTGCGCATCCGAGGCCGGCACGTCGCCAAGCCGGTGGTCGCCCTCTCACAGGCACTCGCCGGCTTGGACCGGAGCTCGTGGGTCAGGTGCGCGGACAACATGCTCAACCGGAAGCTGCTGGTCCCTGCGGACCTTGACGCGGTGCGCGAGCTCAGCCGCCGTCAGCCCGAGTTCCCAGCCCGGCAGCAGTGGTTCGAGCCCGTCGACGGGCGGTCGGAGTCCCCACTGGAGTCGGATGGACGCCTGCAGTGCCACGACGCGGGGATCGCGCCGGACGATCTGCAGCGTGAGTTCGCCGACGAGCGGGGCCGGGTCTGGGCCCGCGCCGACATGGCCTGGTACCTCGGGGACGGACGGTGGCTGCTGGTCGAGATCGACGGCAACGAGTACCACTCCTCGGACGACCAGCTGACCCGGGACGCCACCCGCCAGAACGCGCTCGTCCGGGACGGGCGGCACATCATGCTGCGCTTCCGGTCGGCGCACCTCAATCAGCCTGGGTACGTCCCGGGCGAGATCGCCGCAGTGCTCCGCCGGGAACGCTGGCGGCCTGGTCGGCCGGTGCCGAGCGGCGCACAGCAGACGTCGCCGACGGCCAGAACCGCTATCTGACCTGTGACGATTCCGGCGGACCACCGCAAGCGGCCACATACCTGGCACGTCATCTTCCACGAGGCACGCCATGCTCCACCGATCCAGGCAGATTCCGCGGATGATGGCGTGCAACGCAGAAGATCGCGTGGCCGACGGCGCTCAACCGGCCCACCACGCCGGCCACACCGGTCCCGCGGCCCGGCTACCGGGCGTAGCGCTCCACGAACGCTCGCAGGATGCGCATCGGCTCCGCGACGGTCACCGCGACGACCCGCTCCCGCACCAGCTCCGCCTCCTCGCGAGGGAAGTAGCCGTAGTCGCGGTAGACGACTATCCGCTGCTGCATCCCCACGACATCGAGCTCCGGGTGGAACTGCGTGGCGTACAGGTTCTGCTTGATCCGGAACATCTGGACCGGGCAGTCGGCCGACGACGCGAGCAGCACCGCGTGGTCCGGCAGCTTGCGCACTGCCTCCTTGTGACCCACGTACGCGGGGAACGTCGGCAGCACCCCCGCCAGCAGCGGGTCCGACGCCGCGTCCGGCGTCAGCTCCACGACGACTGGCCCGGGCGGCTCGCCGTAGGTCCCGTCGATCACCGCACCCTGGTGGGCCCCCAGTGTCCCGACGCCGTAGCAGGCGCCGAGGAACGGGAAGTCGCGGGCGACGATCTCGTCCAGCAGCGCCGCGAGCTCCGCCTCGACGCGGCGCTGCACCGGGCCCTTCTTCTCCGCTGGGTCCGAGGAGTTGAACGGCCCGCCGCCGATGAGCACACCCGAGTAGTCGTCGAGGTCCACCGGTGGCAAGGGGTCCCGCTCGAGGCGTACCCGGTGCAGCTGGTCCGGCTCGAGCCCGCCGTACTGGCAGAACGCTGCGTACTCGCCGTCCGCGGCGATGTCTTCTCCGCGCGTCGCCAGCAGCAGGAACGGCTTCATGACAAGAGAGTAGGGGAGATCAGCGCGTCTCGGAACGTCGAGACCACCACGTCGCCAGACCGGCCCCGGACAGGTTGTGCCATACCGAGAACAGCGCGGCGGGGAGCGCGGCGGCCGGCGTGAAGTGGCTCGCGGCGAGGCTCGCGGCGAGGCCCGAGTTCTGCATACCGACCTCGATGCTCACGGCGCGGCGAGCCGCCCGGTCGAGCCCTGCCACCTTCGCGGTGCCGTACCCGAGCAGGAGCCCGAGCAGGTTGTGCGTGATGACGGCGAGCGCCAGCAGCAACCCGGTCGAGAGCACGGTCTCGGCGTTGGCGGCCACCACCCCGAGCACCACCAGGACGATGCCGCCAACGGAGACCAGCGGCAGGTAGGGCAGCACCTTCTCGACGTACTTTCCGGCGAGGGCCCGCACCACCAGGCCGGCGAGCACCGGGACGAGCACCACCTGGACGATAGAGCCGAACATGTCGAGGAAGCCGACGTCGAGCGTCTCGTCGGCGAGCAGCAGGATGAGCGCCGGGGTGAGGAACGGGGCGAGCAGCGTGGAGATCGCGGTCATCGTCACGGACAGGGCCGTGTCGCCCTTGCCGAGGTACACGATCACGTTCGAGGCGGTGCCGCCGGGGGCGGATCCGACGAGGATCATGCCGAGCAGCGCCATGCCGGTGAGCCCGTACAGCCCGCCGACGGCCCAGGCGACCACCGGCATGACGACGAACTGCGCGACGACGCCGATCAGTACCGCCCACGGCCGCTTGGCGACGAGGGCGAAGTCGCTCCCTCGCAGGGTCAGGCCCATGCCGAACATGATGATCCCGAGGAAGAGCGGGATGTGTGCGGCGAGCGGTGCGAGCTGGGCCGGGGCGAGCAGGCCCGCCACTCCGCCCAGCAGCACCAGTACGGCGAACCAGCGTCCGGCCAGCTCTGCGATCTTCCGCAACGTTCCCATGTGCTTCCTCCTGACGTCGCCACCGGTGGCGGCGGCCGAGCCACCGTAGACCCGGCCCCGGTGAGTCCCGGGCCGGGTCCGTCAGGTGGTCACTCCCAGCGGAAGAGCTTGACCCCGAGCGGGAAGAGCACCAATGTCCAGGCGGCCAGCACGAGAACCTGTGCGAGCGGGAAGCCCTCGGTGCCGAACCAGCCGGCGGTGAGACCCTGGGCCGACGCGCCGAGCGGCAGGTACAGGCCGATCTCCCGCATCCAGTCGGGCATCACGGAGAGCGGCACCCAGACTCCCGAGAACATCAGGGACGGGAAGTAGATCAGCATGCCGAGGCCCGAGGCCGAGGACCCCTTCTCCGCCCGTGCGGCGACGAGCATCCCGAGGGAGAACATGGCGGTCGTCGAGAGGACGAGGACGAGCAGGACGACCAGCGGGTCCGCGGCGAACGGGACATCGAGGATCACCATGGCGCCGACGACGGCGGCACTGGCCGACACGAACAGGGCCAGCACGTTGATCACCATGTGCGCGCCGATCAGGTTCTGGGGCGGCATGGGGGTGGTCGAGAGCCGTTTCAGGATGCCCTTCTCCCGGAAGGTCGCGAACTGGACCGGCATCGTGGTCAGCGCGATCGTGCCAACGGCCAGGGCGATGATGGTGGGCAGGTAGCTGGTGACGCCCGGCGCCTCGTTCCAGGGCGGCGGGGCGTCGGTCATCGGCTTGGAGAAGTCGGGGATGGCGAGCCCGAGCCCGAGCAGCAGCAGGCTCGGGAAGACGAGCGCGAAGAACACCGCTGTCGGTTCCCGCAGCCACACCTTGAGCTCGGTGCCGAGCAGCGTCCTGAAGGCGCGGACGTGCACTCCCCGGCGGTCGGCCCGTGCGGGCACCCTGGTCCCGACTGCGGTCATGCCGCCACCCCCTCGTTCTCGTCTGCGCGGTACTCGCGCCCGGTGACCTGTACGAACACGTCCTCAAGGGTGCGCTCGACGGTGCGCACGTCGTCGGGCACGAGGTCGGCGGCGGCGAGCGCCTGCACGATGGCGAACAGCACCTTGCGGGTGCCCGTGACCTCGATCTCGTCACCTACGGCGACCGCGGCGCTGACGTCGTCGTCCCGGTCGGCGAGGGCGGTCAGCAGCTCGACGGCGCGCCCGCGGGCGCCGTCGTCGGCGAACCGGAGCAGGACGCCCCGGTCGCCTTCGAGCCCCTCGATCAGGGCTGACGGCGTGCCCCCGGCGACCACGCGGCCGCCGTCGATCACGACGAGCCGGTCGCAGAGCCGTTCTGCCTCGTCCATGAAGTGGGTGACCAGGAGGACGGTGACCCCGGAGTCCCGGACGCGCTCCACGAGGTCCCAGGTGGCGCGGCGGGCCGCTGGGTCGAGACCGGTGGTGAGCTCGTCGAGGATGGCCACCTGCGGTTTGCCGACCAGCGCGAGCGCGATGGACAGCCGCTGCTTCTGCCCGCCGGACAGCTTGCCGAACTGCTGGTGGCGGTGCGCGGTCAGGTCGAGCAGGTCCAGGAGCTCGGCCGGGTCGGCGCGGTCGGTGTAGAAGGAGCCGAAGACGTCGAGCGCCTCGCCGACGGTGATCCTGTCGTGCAGCGCGGCCTCCTGGAGCTGGACGCCGACGTGCTCGCGGATGAGCCCCGGATCGGCCTGGGGGTCGTGCCCGAGGACCCGGACGGTGCCGCCGTCGGCGTGCCGGATCCCGGCGACGCACTCCACGGTGGTGGTCTTGCCTGCGCCGTTGGGACCGAGGATCCCGAAGATCTCGCCACGGGCGACCTGGAAGGACACGTCGGCGACGGCGGTCTTGGGTGCGGCGCTGCGACCGGCGCCGGGGTAGGTCTTGCGGAGGTGGCTCACCTCCACGACGGGGGAAGTCATGAGAGCTCCTTCGTTTGGCGGTCGATGGGTCGGACGAGTGGGTGGGATCGGCGGGCCGGCACGGCTCAGGCGGGGCGCACCGGAACGGTGCGCAGCAGGGCGTAGAGCACGACGGCGGCCAGGACGACGGCGAGCACTCCCCCGCCGATGCCGAGCAGCGTGGTCGCGAGGCCCTCGGACGTGGACACTTCCGCGTGGTCGAGGTCAGGCCGGAGGTCGACGTTGGCGATCACTCCCACAACACCGGTCCGGGTCGCGAGGTCGACGAGCACGGCGGGCACGGCGAGCGGGACGATCAAGAATCCGCCCCGGGCTCCTGCGTGCGTGAAGCCTGCCCCGAAGCACGCCCCGACCAGGATGTACGTGGTGATCACGAGGGCCTCGGCGACCGCTGTGCCGAGCACCGCGCCGACCGAGTCGAACGGGAGCGCGCCGAGCCGGGCCCAGGACATCCCGAGCGACGTGTTCAGCACGCGTTCGCCCAGCAGGGCGAGCGTGGTCACGACGCCGAAGCCCGCGCCGACGACGAGCGCGCCCCGGACCACGCCCTCGAACAGGGACCGGCGGCTGGCTCCCGCGGCCAGGTGGAGCGCCAGGATCCCGACCGACGCGCTGATGCCGAGCCAGATCATCAGCCAGCGGGACGCCCCGATCGTGGAGTCGAGGGCGCTGATCTCCAGGTCGTTGCCAGCGGCGGCGTTCCCGAGGGTGATGCCGACGGAGTACAGCGCGTAGACGGCCCAGAACCAGATGCCGACGACGGCGCCGTTCCTGCGGAGCCTTCGGTCCACGGCGGCGACGCCGCGCAGGTGGCCGGCCCGAGCGGGCTCTGTGGGCCTCATCGTGGTCTCCTCGATGGTGGGTGTTGTCATCGTCGTCCTCCTCAGACCGGTGGCCGCAGCGGGATCGAGCGCAGCGGTGCACTGAACAGCCAGGCCGCCAGCGCGACCGTGGCCGCACCGCCTGCCAGGCCCAGCAGCACGCCAGGACCGCCGTCGGGCAGGGACTGCGGCCCGACGACGAGGGCGGTCACGCCGGTGTGCGTCGCCAGGTCGACCAGCGCCGCCGGGACGAGTGCCGCGAGGACGTAGGCCGTCCCCCGCACCATGCCGAGGCGGTAGTAGCCGGCCGCGATCGCGGCGCCGACCAGGTAGTAGGTGGCGACCACCAGGGCCTCGGTCACGAGCGTCAGCGCGAAGCCCACCCAGCCGTCCACCGGCAGCCCGTAGGTTCGCGACCAGGTCTGGCCGAGCGCCCCGAACAGGGCGCGCTCGCCGAGCAGGTAGACCGCGGTCACCGGGCCGAGCAGCGCGCCACCGGCGAGGGCGCCGCGGACGGTTCCCGTCGCGAGCGTCCCACGGGTGCCGCCCGCCGCGAGGTGCAGCCGCAGGTACGCGGCGGGGACGATCATCCCCAGCACCATCATGAACCAGCGGGAGGGCCCGCCCATCTGGGCATCGAGGATGCCGGTGTCCAGGCCCGAGCCGAACCGCGTGGTGCCGAGGATGATCGCCGCGGCCACCGCAACGAAGATCGCCCAGTACAGCCCGCCGACCGTGCGCACGATGCGGATCGTGACCCCGGCCGCCCGCCGCGCGGCACGCCGCTCGGCCGCGCGGACCGCCGTCTCCCTGCCGGTGCCCGCGGTGGTCGGGCGGGTCGTCGTGGTGCTCACGACGCCACGCCCCGCGGGTCCGTGAGCCGGACGAAGAGGTCCTGCACGGGCACCGCCCCGACCTCGACGCCCGCTGTCCGGGCCGCGGCCAGCTCGTCGTCCGCGAGGGAGCCCTCAAGGGTGACCTGGACCGTCGTGCCGAGCTGCTGACGATGCAGCACTCGGCGTCCGGCCACGAGCCGCTCGACGGCGTCCTTGCTGCCCGTGAGGCTGAAGCCCCGCGCGCGCATCTCGTCGGCGGGCTCCGCCAGGAGCACGCGGCCCGAGTCGATGACGATCACGTCCTCGAACAGCCGCTCGACCTCCTCGACCAGGTGGCTCGAGAGCAGGATGGTGCGCGGGTGCGCCGCGTAGTCGGCCAGGAGCTCGTCGTAGAACGCGTACCGCGTGGGCGCGTCCATGCCGAGGTACACCTCGTCGAAGATCGTCAGTGGAGCGCGCGCGGCCAGGCCGAGGGTGGCCCCGATCGCCGAGCGCTTGCCGCGCGACAGCGCCGACGGCTTCTTGCGGACGTCGACCTCGAACAGGTCCAGGAGTCGCTCCGCCGTCTCGGCGCTCCACTCCGGCCGCATGTCGGCGTAGTAGGTGAGGGAGGCCGAGACCTTCTCGTCGGTCATCAGGTCGCCGCTCTCCCGCACGAGCTGCGTGCCAGAGGTGATCCACGAGTTCTCCCACGGGTCCTCCTGCGCACCCTCCGGCCCCACGACGACGGTCCCGCTCGTCGGACGCGTGAACGCCGCCAGCAGCGAGAGCATCGTCGTCTTGCCGGCGCCGTTGCGCCCGAGGACGCCGGTGATGGTGCCGGGCCGGATCTCGACCGACGCGCCGTCCAGCGCCGTGCCGGCCTCGTCCTTGACCAGCGTGCCGTTCGCCAGCATCCTGCGGCTCGCGCCGAACCGGACGACGACGTCGTCCAGCCGCGCGCCGAAAGGTGCGGTCGACGTCATGACTCCTCCTTGGTTGATGTACCGCTGGCCTGCCTGCCGCCGGTGCCTAGCACGTAGGCGACGATCTCGTCCGTGGGGATCCCGAGGACGTCGGCCTCCTGCAGGACCGGCGCGAGGACGTCCTCGAAGTAGCGCTTGCGGTGGTCCTCGAGCAGGCGCTCTCGTGCGCCTGCTGCGACGAACATGCCGACGCCACGCTTCTTGTAGAGAACTCCTTCCTCGACCAGGCCGGAGAACGCCTTGGCCGCCGTCGCCGGGTTGATCCGGAAGGTGGTCGCGAACTGGGTGGTGGACATGACCTGCTCCTCCTCGCCGAGCTCGCCCGCCAGCACCTGTGCGCGGATCCACGTCGCGATCTGCACATAGATGGGCTCGGGTCCGTCGAACATGTCTCGTCCTGACGTTCAGTGGTTCGTTACTTGACTAATGAACCACAGAAGTCGCCTGGTGCGCAAGTCCCTGGCACGACGAAAGGGGCGGGGCAGCGTGCGTGTGCACACTGCCCCGCCCCTTCGAGGCGGTTCCCGACGACCGGCCTACGTGTCGGCGGGCTCCTCCGCGGCGTCGAGCGTCTGCAGCTCGGCCAGGTCGGCTGCGATCAGCTCGGCGATCTGGATGGTGTTCAGCGCTGCCCCCTTGCGGAGGTTGTCGTTGCTGACGAACAGGACCAGGCCGCGGCCGTCCGGCACCGACTGGTCGGTGCGGATACGTCCCACCAGGGACGGGTCGACGCCGGCCGCCGCGAGCGGCGTCGGGACGTCGGCCAGCTGGACGCCTGGGGCGTCGGCCAGCAGCTTGCGGGCCTCGTCCGGGGTGATCGGCCGCTCGAACTCCGCGTGGATCGACAGCGAGTGACCGGTGAACACCGGCACGCGCACGCAGGTCCCGGCGACCGCCAGGTCCGGCAGGCCGAGGATCTTGCGGGACTCGTTGCGGAGCTTCTGCTCCTCGTCGGTCTCGCCCGAGCCGTCGTCGACCAGGTTGCCGGCCAGCGGGAGCACGTTGAACGCGATGGGCGCCACGTACGCCGCGGGTTCGGGCAGCTCGACGGACCGGCCGTCGTGCACGAGGCCCTCGAGCTCCTGCCCCGCGCCGGAGCGCACCTGGCCGGCCAGTTCGTCGACCCCGGCCAGCCCGGAACCGGACACCGCCTGGTAGGTCGCTACGCGCAGCCGCTCCAGACCTGCCGCCTTCGCCAGCGGCGAGAGCACCGGCATCGCGGCCATCGTGGTGCAGTTCGGGTTGGCCACGATGCCCTTGACCGCCTCCTCGACGGCCTCGGGGTTCACCTCGGAGACGACGAGCGGGACCTCGGGGTCGAGCCGCCAGGCCGACGAGTTGTCGACCACGACGGCGCCCGCCTCGGCGAACCGCGGCGCGTGCTCGCGCGACGTGCCACCACCCGCGGAGAAGAGAGCGATGTCGATGTCGGCGAGGTCGTCGATGGCGGTCGCCGAGACGTCCTCCACGGGGACGTCCACGCCGGCGAACGACAGGGTGCTGCCCGCTGAACGTGCGGACGCGAAGAACCGCACCGATGCCACAGGGAAGTCCCGCTCCTCCAGCAGGCGGCGCAGCACGGCACCTACCTGGCCGGTGGCGCCGACGACGGCGACGTGCACGCCCTGATCAGAGATCTCGGCCATGTCAGAGCCCCGTTCCCGCGTAGACGACGGCCTCGCCGTCAGCGCCGTCGAGCCCGAACGCGGTGTGCACGGCGCGCACGGCGTCGTCCAACGAGTCCGCACGGGTCACGACAGAGATCCGGATCTCCGAGGTCGAGATCATCTCGATGTTGATCCCCGCGTCCCGCAGCGCGGCGAAGAGCCGGGCCGAGACGCCGGGGTGCGACTTCATCCCGGCACCGACCAGCGACAGCTTGCCGATCTGGTCGTCGAACTGCAGCGAGTGGAAGCCGAGCTCCGCCTGCACCGCGGTGAGGGCCGCCATCACGGCCGGACCGTCGGAACCGGGCAGCGTGAACGAGATGTCGGTCAGGCCGGTGGACGCCGCCGACACGTTCTGCACGATCATGTCGATGTTCGCGCCCGTGCGGGCCACGACCTCGAAGATGCGGGAGGCCGAGCCGGGCACGTCCGGGACGTCGACGACGGTGATCTTGGACTCGGACCGGTCGTGCGCCACACCGGAGATGATCGCGGCTTCCATGGTGCTCTCCTTCAACTTCTGGGGCTTCATGTCCTCTGAGCTCACGCGCGTGCCGTCATGCGCGCTGAACGAGCTGCGCACGTGCATCGGCACGTTGTACCGGCGCGCGTACTCCACGCTGCGCAGCGCGAGCACCTTGGCACCGCTGGCCGCGAGCTCGAGCATCTCCTCGTAGGAGGCCCACTCGATCTTCCGGGCGTTGGGCACGATGCGCGGGTCGGCGGTGAACACGCCGTCGACGTCCGTATAGATCTCGCACACGTCGGCGTCCAGGCCGGCCGCGAGGGCCACGGCCGTCGTGTCGGAGCCGCCGCGGCCGAGGGTGGTGACGTCGTTCGTCGACTTGGTGACCCCCTGGAAACCGGCGACGATCGCCACCTGCCCCTTGTTCAGGGTCTCGCGGATGCGATGCGGCACGACGTCGACGATCCGCGCCCTGCCGTGCACCGCGTCGGTGATGAGGCCGGCCTGCTGGCCCGTGTAGGACTTGGCCTTCACGCCGAGGTTGTTGATTGCCATCGCCAGGAGCGACATGGAGATGCGCTCGCCCGCGGTGAGGAGGATGTCGAGCTCCCGCTTGGGCGGGAGCGGGGTGATCTGCTGAGCGAGGTCGAGGAGCTCGTCGGTGGTGTCGCCCATGGCGCTCACCACGACGACCACGTCGTTGCCCGCTCGCTTTGCTTCGGCGATCCGCTTCGCGACGCGCTTCACGCTGCGCGCGTCGCCGACCGAGGATCCGCCGTACTTCTGCACGACAAGTGCCATGCGCCTGCCTTCCGTTGCCGGCCTCCGTCTGTCTCAACGGTCCGCCGGGTGGTTGGGGGTTTGCGGCTCGATGGTACGTGCATGGTGATCTCAGGGGTAGTCCGTCCCACGTCGTGGGCTCAGGCGAGGACGTCCCAGGCCAGGCGGGTGATCAGCGCGCCGACCACGACGACGAACACCACGCGGACGAACTTCGAGCCCTTGGCGACCGCCATCCGGGCCCCGATGTAGGCACCGATGAGGTTGGCCACACCCAGCCCGAGGCCGAGAGTCCAGATGACGGCGCCGCTCGGCACGAAGAAGATCAGGGCACCCAGGTTCGTCGCGAAGTTCACGATCTTCGCGATGGCCGACGCCGGGAGGAACGAGTACCCGAGGGCGCTGACGAGGCTGATGACCAGGAACGTGCCCGTACCCGGGCCGAGCAGCCCGTCGTACGCACCGATCAGCAGCCCGATCAGGGCGGCGATCCGCTTGTGCCCGTTGCCGACCCAGCGCAGGTTGTCGTGCTGGCCGACGTTCGGCTTGAGCAGCGTCCAGGCCAGCACGCCGACGAGCACCACCAGGATGATCGGCTTGAAGAGCTGCTCCGGGATGTGGGACGCGCCGATCGCGCCGCCGAACGCACCGGCCAGGGCGGCGAGGGCCATCGGGCCGGCGGTGTGCAGGTCGGGCTGGACCCGCCGGTAGAAGGTGATGGCGCTGGTGGAGGTGCCCATGATGCTGCCGAGCTTGTTGGTCGCCAGGGCCTGCACGGGACTGATCCCGGGGACGAGCAGCAGTGCGGGCAGCTGGATCAGGCCGCCACCGCCCACGACGGCGTCGACCCACCCGGCGGCGAAGCCGGCGAGCAGAAGGAGCACGATGGTGAGCAGATCGAGTTCGGGCACGGACGTATTGTGCGCGAACCGCGCCGTTCGGCGGGTCGCGTCTCGGTCAGGCGGACCTGGCGCTCACAGCCGCGTGCCGCGGCGGACGGTGACCAGGGAGCCGTCGGCGATGAACGCCGAGACCGGTTCGGCGGCGAGGCTCTCGACGAACTGCCGGCCGTACACCTGCTCGACGTCGCACTCGAGGGCGGGCTCGCGAGCCTGCCAGACGTGCCAGCTCGGGTGCTCGACGCGGTACTCGACCGAGCCGCCGTCGCGCTGCGCGGCGTAACCCCAGTAGTGCTCGGTGATGAACTCCTCCTGGGAGCCCTCCTCGGCCCGCTGTGCGCTGCCCTCGGTGGTGGCCCGGACGCGGTGCCAGTCGCCGGCGTCGCGCCACGAGTACTCCACGACGCCGTCCGGGGTCTCGCGATCGTCACGCAGGTCGATCCGGTGCCGCATCGGTCGCGCCACGTACTTCTCGCCGTAGACGGTTCGGGCGACGGTGGCCAGCGCCCGGCGGGGCACGATCTCCTTGACGAAGACGACGCCGCGCCGCCAGCCGTCGTCCGCGCGGCGGCGCACGTAGAACCGCAGGTTGATCTCGTCGAAGTCGCGGTGGAACGGGACAGGGACGCCGAGCAGCCGGGTATCGAGGAACTGGAACCCGACGACGCTCACGACATGCCGGCCGGACCAGGTGTCGAGCTCGACACCGCGCGGGACGAGTGGCCGCAGGATCGCGGGATCGATCTCGTAGCTGAGCATCACGAGCCGGCGCCACCGTGCCGAGAGGAACTTCCCGGTCCGCGCCTCGGAACCTGTCACGCCGGGAACGTACCAGCCCTCGACCCGCGTGTCGGTGCCGACCCGTAGGCTGACCTCTTGTGTACGAAGGCGCGGTCCAAGACCTGATCGACGAGCTCGGCCGGCTTCCCGGCGTCGGGCCCAAGAGCGCGCAACGCATCGCGTTCCACCTGCTCGCGACCGACAACCAGGAGGTCAAGCGGCTGGTCGACGCACTCACCGAGGTGAAGCTGCGCGTCCGGTTCTGTGAGCTCTGCGGCAACGTCGCCGAGGCGGAGCGCTGCCGCGTCTGCCTCGACCCGCGGCGCAGCGACGACGTGATCTGCGTCGTGGAGGAGCCGAAGGACGTGGTCGCCATCGAGCGCACCCGTGAGTTCCGCGGCCGCTACCACGTGCTCGGTGGTGCCATCAATCCCATCGAGAACGTCGGCCCGGACGACCTTCGCATCAGCGAGCTCCTGGCCCGGCTGGCCGACGGGACGGTGCAGGAGGTCATCCTCGCCACCGACCCCAACGTCGAGGGAGAGGCCACAGCGACCTATCTTTCCCGACTGATGGCCCACATGGGTATCACTGTCTCGCGGCTGGCCTCGGGTCTCCCCGTGGGTGGAGACTTGGAGTACGCGGACGAGGTGACGCTCGGCCGCGCGTTCGAAGGCCGCCGCGTCATCGCCAACAACTAGAGCATCGGCAACGACAAGTAGGTGGGATCACGATGAGTGAGATAGCCCCCGGGTCGGACCTCAGCGAGGTCGCAGACCAGGTGTCCGCACAGGCACGGACGTTCCTGTCGACGGTGACCCAGGTGGCGTCCGGGGGCATGCCGGGAGCTGAGCTCTCGCTGCTCGTCCTCGCGTCGTCGGACCTGCTGGCCGCAGGAGCGCGCCTCGCCGCGATAGTGGACGTGGTGCCCAAGGAGCGCTACGAGCCCGACGCCGGCCCGGACACCGACCTCGACCCGCTGCGCGAGGCGCTGTCCAAGATGTTCGACGGGTTCGACGACTACACCGAGGTGGTGGACCCGGTGCTGAGCGACGACGTCGGCCAGGCTTCCCTGTCCGGTGACCTCGCGTGCGTCGCCGAGGCGCTGGCCAAGGGCCTGCAGCACTTCGACAGCGGCCATGAGCTCGAGGCCTTGTGGTGGTGGCAGTTCTCCTACTTCTCGCTGTGGGGCGAGCGAGCGGCGTCCGCGCTGCGGGTGCTCCAGGGACTGCTGGCGCACGTGCGCCTCGACGTGGAGGACGACGTAGCCGCCGAGGCGGAGTACGACGCCCTCCACTCCTGAGGACTGCCGTCGCATGTGGGCCCGGCCGGACCTACGTTAGGTACATGGCTACCACCATGCCACCGTGGCTGAAGACGGTTTTCGCCGCACCGAACGCCCTGTACCGGCACGGGATGGGTGGGATGCTCGGCAAGCGGTTCCTCCAGCTCACGCACGTGGGCCGCAAGACTGGGGTCGAGCACACCGTCGTGCTGGAGGTGCTCCGCTACGACCGGGACACCGGTGAGGCCGTCGTGGTCTGCGGGTTCGGCGAGAGCGCCCAGTGGCTCCTCAACATCGGCGCGAACGGGGAGGCCCGGGTCAGCTTCGGGCGCGCCCCGCACCGTGCGGAGGTCCGGCTGCTCGATACCGACGAGGCGGTCGACGTGCTGCGCCACTACGAGCGCGGCTACGGCGTGCTCCGACCAGTGCTGCGCAAGCTGCTCAGCAAGCTCGCGGGTTTCGAGTACCGCGGCACGGAAGGGGACCGCCGTCTGCTGGTCGAGAAGCTGCCGCTGATGGCGTTCCGCCCGGCCTGACCGCCCGGTGCCCGCGGTCAGGCCCTGCGCGCCTTGCCCCGGACGTCCAGCAGGCCGCGCTCGCCGAAGGCGACGTTCCGGTCGATCGTCACGGCAACCTCCCCACCGGAGAACCGCAGCTCCAGGCGCCACTCGAAGGGAGTGCCGAGGAACACCATGCGCCCGCGCAGGGTCGACTCGTCGGCCCAGGCCGCGGCGGTCGCGACGTCGGCCGGTGCACCCAGGAGCGAGCAGGTTCCATGGCTCCATTCCGCGTGCCCGAACCGCACGAAGTGGTCCAGCCCACCGATCGTGAAGGCCACCTCGGTCCTGCCGTACGCGTCGCGGCCCAGCGTCAGGGCACTGACGTCGCGCGAGTTCGGCTCGAGCTCGTAGGTCACGCCGCGCAACGACTGCTCGATCGGCGTCGACGCGGCCCCGGCCGGCGTGGCCAGTGCGAGCTCGAACGGGACCGCGGTTTCCTGCACCTCGGGCGGCAGAACCTCTGCGGTCGTCCGGCCGGCCCGGACGTCGTCGGGCAGGAACGTGTCCCACACCGCGTCGAGCACCGACTGCAGGTCCGACAGACCCGATGTCATGGTGATGACCAGGTCCTTCTCCGGCCAGACCAGGATGTACTGGCCGAACGCGCCGTCGGCCCGGTAGGCGCCGTGCCGACACTGCCAGAACTGGTAGCCGTAGCCCTGGTTCCACTCGGGCCAGTCGTGCGGGCCGTTCGGCACCTGCTTCGACGTCGCTGCCGCGACCCACGCGGCCGGCACGAGCTGCTGTCCCTCCCACACCCCGCCCTGCAGACAGAGCTGGCCGAACGCCGCCATCTCCTCCGTGGTGATCGACAGCCCGAACCCGCCGGTGTCGATGCCGTCCGGGTCCTGCTCCCAGGCGGCGTGCGTGATGCCGAGCGGCGCCAGGAGGCGCGGCGTCAGGTAGTCGAGCAGCCGCTCACCCGTGAGCCGGTGCAGGATCGCCGACAGCAAGTAGGTGGCACCCGTGTTGTACACGAAGTGCGTGCCCGGCTCGTGCTCGACGGGCTGCGCCAGGATCGCGCGGGCCCAGCGGGCTCCCGGCAGGGAGATGGTCCGGTCGATGCCCTCCATGGTCGAGGCGCTGTGGCCCGTGGTCATGGTCAGGAGGTCCCGCACCCGCATCGCTCGCAGGAACTCGCTCGGGTGGGCGGGGGCGTCGTCCGGCAAGAGGTCGAGCACCTGGTCGTCCACGGTGAGGAGGCCTTCGTGGACCGCGATCCCGACCGCCGTCGACGTGAAGCTCTTGCTGACCGAGAACATCGTGTGCGGGCGGTCGGCGGTGTGCGGGTGCCACCACCCCTCGGCGATCACGCGTCCATGGCGCAGCACGAGCACGCTGTGCACGTCCTCGAGGCGGTCCAGGCGGTCGACGAGGGCCCGCACCGCTGCGGGGTCGACCCCCTCGGCCAGTGGGGTAGAGCGGGGCAGGATCCGCGACATGCTCCAGGCACGTCCTTTCGCTCGGCGACGCGACATTGTTCCGCACCCTGACCGACGCCGAAAGCGGGGCCCGCCATGCGGTCAGAACCGCTCGAAGGCGCAGCTGGCGAGCCCATGCTGGGAGGCCGACGCTGGGAGGCCCGAGCGGCGCCGAGCCGTTGCCTAGTCTCGCGTCTTACGAGCACCCTTCCGCGCCCCGACCTGCACCGCCTGCTCGCGCATGGTCACGGTCGTCAGGGTCACCCAGCGCGCCACCACCATGAGTTCATCGACGGAGAACTGCTCGGTGACCCGGGCCATGGCCTCCTGCATCTCCACCAGAGCCCTTTTCACCTGCGGTGACGCTGGTGCGGTCGCTTCGATCACGAGCCGCCGCCGGTCCGTCTCGTGTCGCGTACGCCGGGCGTAGCCGGCGTCCTCCAAGCGGTCGACCAGCCCGGTGACGGCGCCCGCCGTGAGGCCTGTCCGGTCCGCGAGCTCCCGCGCGGACATCGGCCCGTCGCGACGTAGCACGCCGAGCGCCTTGTGATCCGCCGCCGAGAGCCCCGACAGCGCACCGAGCGCCTCGTGGAACATCACGACCGCGTCGCTCAGCTCGGCACCGAGCCGGGCCCCCGAGTCGGCGGCGGCGTCGGGCGTCTGGGCGCGCTCGGGTGTTGACATCTCCCTATTGTGCACCCCACCATATGATTTAGTTTACTAAACTATTTACCTGACCGAATGGAGATGTCATGACTGCACGGGTGGCGACTGCTCGGCCCCGCCCCTGGGCCGAAGCGGTAGAGATCCTCACGGAGACCTGGCGATTCTTCGTCCGGAACTATCCGGTGGTGTTCGCCTTCGGCGCCCTCGCCTCGATCCAGCGTTTCCTCGCGGTGAGCGACACCGCGGAGTGGGCCGGCGGGGTGGGCGGCGAGGTGTTCACGGCGGCCGCTCGCCTCGCGTTCATCGCGTGGCTGGCGTGGGCCTTGCTGCGTGACCAGCGCGCCGGAGGGCCCGGCGCAGGAGCCCGCTGGTCCGACTGGGTCTCGCGACACCGCGTCACGCTGCTGATCAGCACCGGTTTCCTGCTCGTCTTCCTCATCGTCTTCAAGGCCGTCCCTGACTCGCTGGCCGGTCGCGTGGGCGGGATCGATGAGGCCACGTGGGTGTCGTGGGAGCTCGCGATCAAGAACGTCACGGTCATCCCGTTCACGATGGTGTGGATGACGGTCCTGCTCGCAGCGCGACCGCTCAGCGGCGAAGCCGCTCACGCACCTCCAGCAGTACGAGACCCGGCAGGTTGAGCGACGACCTCGACCTCGTAGCCGTCCTCGTTCTCCAGGTAGGCGGCGTAGTGGTCAGGACCACCGGCGTGCGGATGCCGGTCGGGAAACAGGAGCACCCAGCCGAAGCCAGGCGCCGCGGCGACGAGCTGATCCACCTCCGCGCACGTGCCGCCGTGGAAGGCCAGGTGGTTGAGCCCGGGCGCGCGGCGGTCATGGACGTCCGTGGCGAGCGCCGGGCTCTGCTCGACGACGACATAGGTGCCGTCGAGGATCCAGCTCACCCCGGCGTCCCAGCGCTGGTGCTCCGTATAGCCGAGCGCGGTGAGGAGCCAGCCCCACGACCGCTCCGCTCGCTCGAGGGACGGGACCCACAGCTCGACGTGGTGCAGCCGGCCGCGACTCACGGGGCGGCCGCGGCGATGACCCGGGTGAGGCTGCGATGCAGCGCCTTGAGCTCTTCGGCTGACATGCCGAGGCGAGCCATGATCGCCGGCGGCACGAGCAGCGCCTGCTCGCGCAGCGCGCGACCCTCCTCCGTGAGCTCGACGGCGAGCGAGCGCTCGTCGCGCGGATCCCGGCGCCGCGTCACGTAGCCGATCGCCTCGAGCCGCTTGAGCAGGGGCGACAGAGTGCCGGGGTCGAGCTGCAGCAGCCCGCTGAGCTGCTTGACCGAGAGCGGCGAACCCTCCCAGAGCGCAAGCATGACCAGGTACTGCGGATGGGTGATGCCCATCGGCTCGAGCAGCGGCCGGTACAGGGCGATGACGCTGCGCGAGGCGACAGCAAGGGCGAAGCAGACCTGGCGGTCGAGGGCCAGGAGGTCTTCCGGTGCCCCCCGCACGCCGTCCGCAGAGACCTCCGGCGGGGCAGTCGCGCCGGACGACGCCGAGGTGTCGACTCGTGATGTGACGGTCATGTGGCTCCTCTCGATGTTGACCAGGCTAACAGTTTGCAGGCAAACTATTGGTACGCCAAGTAAATGGAGGAACGCCATGCCGAACAGTGACGGCCTGACCCTGGGGTACCGCGTCCGATGGCGGCTGACGTGGCTGCTTCTGCACGTGGCAGGGCCCGCCGAGCAGGCCGACGACACTGACCCTCGGCGCCGGATGGAGCGCGAGCGCGCCGCACGCGTTGCGCGGTATCGGACCGAGCAGGCCGACCGCTGAGCGTTCAGTGCCCGGCGGCGGTCAGCAGATCCCGCGACAGCGGCGCGATGGGAAAGTTCGCGACCGGGTCGGCAGGATCAATCCACACGAGCTCCTCGAGCTCCGCCTGGACGGCGATCTCGGTGCCGGGCCGCAGGCGAACGCGGTAGGCGTACGCGTCGACGACGTGGTCGGGCTCGTTCGCAGCGGGCGCCCCGAACCGGCCGAGACTCTCGATGTCGGCCGGCTCGAGCCGCACCCCGACCTCCTCCTCGAACTCCCGCACCAGGGCCGCCACAGGCCCTTCACCGGGCTCGATCTTGCCGCCCACCTGCATGAAGGCATGGGTGCCCCGTTTGCGGACGAGCAGATGCCGCCCGTCCGAACGCTCCACGACGGCCGCGACGATGCGGAGCGTGGTGACCGGACCGATGACGCCGTCCGCACTCATGCCTGGTCCACGATCTCTTCGATCACGGTTCCGCCCAGCACCTGCACCACGAGCGGCACGCCGACCATTCCGGCCGACGTGATGTCCGGGTCGTCGGCGGACGGCTCGTCGTAGAAGTCAGGCCCGTCCCCCTGCGCTGCCCTTCCGGGCGCGCTCGCGCTCCCGGGTGCCGCAGCACCGCCACGCGATTCGGCGGGGGCACCGTTCGCAGCTCGCGCCCGGCGTTCGTTCGCCTGTCGCAGCGCCTCCCGGGCACTCCCGGCACCCGACATCGGGGCCCCCACGGCTGCGGGACCCTGGTCCTCGTAGACCGGCTCAGGCTCAGGCATGTCGTAGTCGGCGGGAGGCTCGGCCGTTGCCGCGCCCGAGAGCCAGGCCTCGTCGGCTGCGCTCGCGGCGGACGGCGGACGGGCGGCGGGCCGAGACGGTTCCGGACGGCCGGGCTCGGGACCAGACGGCTCGGGTCTGGACGGTTCGGGGCGTTCTGCGACGGCGACGCTGCCCTGGGCCGGGGCCACGGCGGTGGCCGACGACACGGCAGAGGGCCTGCCGGTCGCCGCTGCCATCGCGACCGGCCCCCCGCTGGACGCGTCGTCGGCGGAGGCAGACGGCACGGCTGTCGTAGTGACGCCGCCCGGCGGCGGTACGTCCGGCCAGTCGGCCGCCGGAGCGGCAGCGGGGGCAGGCGCCTCGCGCCGAGGCTCGTCGGACGACGGGACGGCGCCGCCACCCGACGACGCGCCACCTGACGATCCCGCGCCCGACGCACCGCCGCCCGAGCTTCCCCCTGCGGACGGTCCGCCGCCGCCGGACGGCCCCTCGTCGAGGGTCGCCTCGACCCGGACGCGGATGCCGAGCGTCTGATAGACCGCCTCTTCCACAGCACTGGTGTGCCGCGCGTTCGAGAAGGTGCGCGCCAGGCCGGGTGCCGCGAAGCCCAGCTTCAGCGTGTTGCCCTCCAGCGCGGCGACCTGTGCGTTCGGGCCGACGAGCGACCACGTCACGCGGGCAGCCGCGAGCGCACCGAGCACCTCGGGCCAGCGCCGCCGGACGGTCTCCGTCGTCACACCGGGCTCGGCGCCCTGGGACGTGGCCGGGACCGGGGCCGACGGGGCGTCCGGTTCCGGAGCCGACGCAGCCGGCCGCACCGGCGCCGCCTGATCACTGGCGGGTTCCGGCTCCGGAGCGGCAGGGACCGGTTGTGGGTGGGCCGGTTCCGGGCGGGCCGGTTCCGGGCGGGCCGGTTCCGGGCGGGCCGGTTCCGGGCGGGCCGGTTCCGGGCGGGCCGGCGGCACCGGCGTGGCCTCCGCCGTCGGCGCAGGCTCCGGAGCGGCGGCCGGAACTGCTTCTGGCGCAGCCGAAGCCGGAGCGGTCGCGGCCCGCTCCTGGGCGGTCGGCGGCTGACCCGGCTCGCCCCGCTTCTTGCGTGCGTCGAGCACCGCACGTGCGGCGGCGGCGCCGGCGAGCCCGCCCGCCGGCGGCTCCCCTCCTTGCGCGCGGTCCGGAGCCGCGTCCCGGCCCGGACCCGACGGCGCAGGCGCCCCGGACGCGATGGCTCCGCCCCGCTCGAGCCGGTCGATGCGCGCGGCGAGGCCTGCGGTTCCGTCGTCGGCCCCCGGCAGGAGCAACCGGGCGCACAACAGCTCCAGGTGCAGGCGCGGCGACGTGGCGCCGGTCATCTCGGTGAGGGCCGCGTTCACCAGGTCGGCCGCCCTGGAAAGCTCCGCCACCCCGAGCCGCCCGGCCTGGGTTCGCATGCGATCGAGCTGATCGCTGGGAATGCCCCGCAGCACGGCGCTGGCCGCGTCACCCGAGACACCGATGACGACGAGGTCGCGCAGGCGCTCCAGCACGTCCTCGACGAACCGGCGCGGTTCGTGCCCCGTCGCGATGATCTGGTCGACGACCCGGAAGATCGAGCCGCCGTCACGCGCTGCGAGCGCGTCCACGACGTCGTCCAGCAGGGTCGCGTGGGTGAAGCCGAGCAGGCCCACGGCAAGGTCGTAGTCGACGATGCCGCCGGTCGCGCCGGCGATGAGCTGGTCCATCACGGACAGGGAGTCCCGCACCGAACCGCCACCCGCACGGGTCACCAGCGGAAGCACGCCGCCGCCCACCTCGATCCCCTCGGCACCGCAGAGCAGCTCGAGGTACGGGGACAGCACGTCCGGCGGCACGAGCCGGAACGGGTAGTGGTGCGTCCGTGACCGGATGGTCCCGATCACCTTGTCCGGCTCCGTGGTCGCGAAGATGAACTTGATGTGCGGCGGCGGCTCCTCGACGATCTTCAGCAGCGCGTTGAAGCCCTGGGGCGTCACCATGTGCGCCTCGTCGAGGATGAAGATCTTGTACCGGTCGCGAGCCGGGGCGAACGTGGCGCGCTCGCGCAGATCACGCGCGTCGTCCACACCGTTGTGCGAGGCCGCGTCGATCTCCACCACGTCGAGCGATCCGGAGCCGCCACGAGCCAGCTCGACGCACGAGGGGCACTCACCGCACGGGGTGTCGATCGGCGACTCGGGCGTGTTCTTGGCGCAGTTGAGCGTGCGCGCGAGGATGCGCGCCGACGTCGTCTTGCCACAGCCTCGTGGACCGCTGAAGAGGTAGGCGTGGTTGACCCGGCCGCTGCGCAGGGCCTGCATGAGGGGGCCCGTGACGTGGTCCTGGCCGATCACCTCGGCGAACGTCTCGGGCCTGTAGCGGCGGTATAGGGCGGTGCTCACCCCCGCAACGATAGACGGCCTCACCAACACTCGGAGGACGGCTGTTCACAACCGCCCCGACCCGCCGTCAATGAGTCGTCGCGTCCGTCCAGTACAACGCCGGCCGGCACCCGATCTCGCCGAGCTCAAGGAAGACCGGTGGAAAGTCCGAGAAGCGGAACGGCTCGTCGTCGCCCGCACGAACCGCGACCAGGCAGTCCCGATGCGTCGGTCCGACCGGCTGTCGCCACCACCTCTCGATGAGCGTCCACCGTGCAGTCGGGGAAGACAGCGCGGCGACCGTTCTGGACACCGCCTTCGAGATGCGCATCGAACATCTGTGCCATACGATGGGGTCACGTTCAGCAGAGGCGAAAGGTGGTCAGACATGCACAACGGCAATGCCACCTTGCGCTCGGTCCCGAGCCTGCCAGGTGTCACCGACACCAACATCGGCGACACCAACATCGGCGACGTCAGCGCGGAGCGAATCGCGGCCCTGCACGCCTGGCTCCTCACGGCGGCCAAGCCAAGTGACAACACTGCCCGGATCGATACCCTGCGCGCCCTGGAGGAGGTCAAGGCAGCCTGCGTGGCGGTGCAGGCCCAGGTCCTGGTCGAGCTGCACGGTGACGCCCTGCGGGCCGCACGCGAGTACGCCACGGACCCGGCCGGGCACCACGACTCGGCCGGCAGGCAGATCCCGGTCACCGTGAAGTCCGCCGAACGCGACGCGACCGCGAGCACGGTCCAGCAGGCGGCCCGCGCGCTGCGCCGCTCGCCGCAACGGACCCGGACACTGCTGGGCGCCGCTCGCATCTGGCACGAAGAGATGCCGCACACGCTGGCCGCGCTGAGGGAAGGCCGGCTGTCCGAGGAGCGGGCGCTGCTACTGGTGAAGGAGACCGCCTGCCTCACGCTGGAGGACCGGGGCCGCATCGACGCCGACCTGTGCGCCGACCCTGCCGTCCTGGACGGGGTCGGTACCCGCCGGCTCGCCGGGCTGATCAGGACGCACGCCAACGAGATCGACCCTGCCGCGCTGGTCAAGCGCGCCGCGAAGGCAGTGACCGAGCGGTGCGTATCCATCCGGCCCGCACCGGATGCCATGGCCTACGTGACCGCGCTGCTGCCCATGGCACAGGGCGTCCAGGTCTACGCCGCACTGAAGATCGCCGCGGAGTCAGCCCGGTACACAGGCGGCGACGAGCGGTCCACCGGCCAGATCATGGCCGACACGCTCGTCGAACGGGTCACCGGCCAGGAGCACGCGGCCGACGTTCCGGTCACGGTGAACCTGGTCGTGTCGGACGCCGCCCTGCTGGGCGAGGGCCACGAGCCCGCGGTCGTCCTGGACGGCACCGGCGTCGGCCACGGCACCGTCCCGGCAACCGTGGCACGGACCCTCGTGGCCGGTGCCCTCGACCTCGGCGCGGCCTGGCTGCGGACCATCTACGCCACCACGAACGGCGATCTGATCGGCACGACCAGCAAACGCCGGTTCTTCGCCGACGGGCTGGCCGACCTGCTGCGGATCAGGGACCAGGGCACCTGCCGTACCTCGTGGTGCGACGCCCCGATCCGCCACCTCGACCACGTCCGACCGGCGGCCGACGGCGGCGACACGAGCCTGACCAACGGGCAAGGCCTCTGCGCTGCCTGCAACCTGGCCAAAGAGGCCCCCGGCTGGCGCTCGACAGCCGGGACCGACCCGGCCAGCGGCCGCCACGTCGTCGCCACCACGACACCGACCGGGCACAGCTACCGGTCGGTCGCACCGCCCCCGCCACGGCCGGCCCGCCAGGCCACGACCCGCAGCGCGAGCCGGAGCGCACCGCGCAGCACAGCGATCCTCCGACCCGTGCGGAACGCCGGACCCGTGCGGCACGCCGCCTGACCGCAAGGCTCATCGACCCGGTGACGTCTTGCCGAGCCATAATGTTAGTAGCTAACATTCTATCGTGGTCACACCCCGCACCCTTCGCACCCGGGCCCGCATCCTCGATGCCGCGCTCGACCTCTTCGAGCTCCAGGGCTACGCCGCCACCACGGTGAACCAGATCGCCGACGCAGCGGGCATCACTCCCATGACGTTCTTCCGGCACTTCCCCACGAAGGACGCGGTGCTGGTCACCGACCCGTACGACCCCCTCATCGCGGAGGCGGTCGGCGCTCAGCCGGCCAGCCTCCCGCCCCTGGAACGAGTGCGGCTCGGCCTCCTCGCCGCCCTCGGCGACATCACGCCCACCGAGGACGCCACCGCCAAGCGCCGCGTCGCCCTCGTCGCGCAGTCCCCCTCGCTCCGCGCCGCGGCGGCGGTCGGCACCGAAGCCAGCCAGCAGGCGATCGTCGCGCGGCTCGTGGCCGACGGCGTCGACCGCCTCGACGCCGCCATCGCCACCGCCGCCTGCCTTGCCGCCACCACCGCTGCCCTCCTCGCCTGGGGTACCGCGGACGATGACCTCTCGGTCCTCGTCCGCCGCGCCCTGGCGCAGCTCGCGCCGGCGGGAGCGACCCGATGACGGCCCTCGTGCTCGACGACGTCTCGCACGCCTTCGGCGCCCGGGTCGCCCTCGACCGCCTCACGCTCTCGGTCGAACCGGGTCGGGTCACGGCCCTGATCGGCCTCAACGGCGCGGGCAAGACGACGGCGCTCCGTGCGCTGGCCGGTCGTCTGCGGCCCACCCACGGCACGGCTCGTGTACTCGGTCACGAGCCGGCTGACCTGCCCAGCAACGTCGCGATGCGGTTCGGCCAGGTGGTCGAGACCCCCTTGGTCCACCCCGAGCTGACCGTCACCGAGAACCTCCGCTGCGCCGCCAGGCTGCACGGCCTGCCGACGCGAGCCGCCGCGCAGACGGCGAGCGCCGCCGTCGGGCAGATGGGCCTGGACCCCTGGCGGCTCGCGCGGGCCCGGACGCTCTCGATGGGCAACCGCCAGCGCCTCGGGATCGCGTGCGCGACCCTCCACGGGCCCGCTGCGCTGATCCTCGACGAACCCACCAGCGCGCTCGACCCGCAGGGCGTCGTCCTGGTGCGTCAGCTGGTCCGCGGCCTGGCCGACGACGGGGCGGCCGTCCTCGTCTCGAGCCACCACCTCGACGAGGTCGCGCGGATCGCCGACGAGATAGTGGTGCTGCACGCCGGCCGCGACGTCGGACGCCTGGAGCCCGGTGGCACCGACCTGGAACAGCGGTTCTTCGCCATGGTGCTCGACGCCGACACCCGGGCCGCCACGGATGCGAGGAGCCGGGCATGACACGCGTCGCCGCGCTCCGCGCAGCACTGGCCGTCGAGACCCTCAAGCTGCGCCGCTCCGTCGTCGCACGCCTGGCGACCCTGCTGCTCGTCGTGCTCGTTCCGATCGCGAGCGTCGGAGCCGTGGCGCTGGCCCGGTCACCACGCGCCGTCGGCGCGACGGCGGCCAAGCTCACGGCCTACGCGACGGGCGACCTCGCCGGCGCTCACCTCATGGTGTGCGCCCAGGTCCTTTCCGTCGCCGCCCTGTTCGCCGCCGGGTTCCTCCTCGCGTGGTCCTTCGGGCGGGAGCTGGAAGACGGCGTCGCCGGCGCCCTGTTCGGCCTCGCAGTGCCCCGCGGCACGATCGCACTGGCCAAGTGCCTGGTCGCACTGGCCTGGATCGCCGGGTGCACGGTCCTCACGGTCGCCGTCTCGACGGCCGCTTCAGCCGTGGTCACCGCGAGCTCGGGGGCACCCTTCGACGGGGCGTGGGCTGGTGCGCGCACCGCGCTCGTCGCGGGGCTCCTCGGCGGCGGCCTGGCCCTGCCGTTCGCCTGGGTGGCGACCGTGACGCGCAGCCAGCTCGGCACCGTCGGTGCGCTGGTCGGCGTCGTTGCACTCACGCAGGTCGTGGTGCTGCTCGGCGGCGGGTCGTGGTTCCCCTACGCCGCGCCGTCGCTGTGGACGGGTCTGGGCGGTGCCGACGCCGCGGCCGCCGTCGGCCCGCCCCACCTCCTGCTCGCCGCCGCTACCGCTCCGCTGGCCGTCGCCGCCGTCGTACATTCCTGGCGGCGCCTCACCAACGTGTGAGGCGCCACCGCAGATCACCGCCGCAGCGCACGCCTCGCCAGGGAGTTCCCCAGCCACTGCACGGCCTGGACGATCACCACGATGATCACCACGACGACGGCGGTCACCGCCCAGTCGTACTGCTGGTAGCCCTGGACGATCGCGAAGTCGCCAAGTCCGCCGGCGCCCAGGTAGCCGCCGATCGCGGACATGTCGAGCACGCCCACGAACAGGAAGGTGTACCCGAGGATCAGGGGCGCGAGCGCCTCGGGGACCAGCACCGTCCGCACGATCCGGAACGGTGAGGCGCCCATGGCCCGGGCGGCCTCGACCACGCCGGGGTCGATGGAGACGAGGTTCTGCTCCACGAGCCGTGCGAAGACGAACGTCGCCATGAAGGACATGGCGAAGGTGAACGCCTCGATCCCGATCGTCGAGCCGATGACGGCGCGGGTCAGCGGGCCGAGCGCCACGAGGAAGATGATGAACGGTATGGGCCGCACCACGTTCACCGCGAAGTTCAGGACGGCGAACACGACCCGGTTGCCGAGCAGGTTCCCCGGCCGGGTCAGGTAGAGCCCGAGGCCGAGCGCCAGCCCGAGAAATCCGCCCACGAGCAGGGTGATCAGCACCATGAACGCGGTATCGCCCGCGGCCGCCCACAACAGCGGTGTCAGCCGCTCCCAGTCAGCGCTCATGCCGCGGCCCTCCCGTGGTCGTCCACCCAGGTGACGACACGCAGCGCCGCCACGGAGGCCTCCACCGCGGCCGGATCACCGACCAGCTCGACGGTCAGGGACCCGTACGGCCGCTCCGCGACCTCGGTGATGCCGCCGAAGACGACGGTCCCGTCGACACCGTGCTCGCGCAGCGTTCGCGTGAGCACGGCCGACGACCCGGCCACCTCGTCCACACCCACCGTCACGATGTGCCCGGTGTGCCGGGTGCGCAGGCGTTCCAGCACTTCCGGCGACGGCCGGTCGCGCAGCGCCGTGGCGACGAACCGCCGGGTGACGTCGTGCGCGGGCGCGCTGAACACCTGGTACGCCTCGCCCACCTCGACGACGCGACCGCGGTCCATCACCGCTACGCGGTGGCAGATCGAGCGCACCACGTCCATCTCGTGCGTGATGACGACGACGGTGACGCCGAGCTCGCGGTTGACGCGCTGGAGCAGGTCCAGCACGTCGCGCGTGGTCTCGGGGTCGAGGGCGGACGTCGCCTCGTCGGCCAGCAGGATGCGCGGGTTGGTGGCGAGCGCGCGGGCGATGCCGACGCGCTGCTTCTGCCCGCCCGAGAGCGCGGACGGGTACACGCCCGCCTTCTCGGACAGGCCGACGAAGTCGAGCAGCTCGGCCACGCGGGCCTCGCGCCGGGCGCGGGACCAGCCGGCCACCTCGAGCGGATAGGCGACGTTCCCCGCGACGGTCCGGGAGGCGAGCAGGTTGAACTGCTGGAACACCATCCCGATCCCCGCCCGGACCGGGCGCAGCCTCGCCTCGTTCAGGGCGCCGAGCGCGACGCCGTCGACGATCACGTCACCGCCGGTGGTGCGCTCCAGCGCGTTGATCAGGCGGACCAGGGTCGACTTGCCGGCACCCGACTGCCCGATGACGCCGAAGATCTCGCCCGCACGGATGTCGAGGGTGACGTCGGAGACGGCACGCACCTCGGCACCACGCCGCCGCCCCGGGAACACCTTGGAGGCGCCCTGGAACCGCACGATGCTGCCCTTCGCTGCTCCGGTCGCGGCAGGCATCAGGACGCGTCCGCCTCGATGCCGGTCAGGATCTCCTGCAGCTCCGCGGCCGAGTTGTCCTTGATGACGCCGGTGCCGCCCGATGCCTCCAGCACGCCCTTCTCGACCTCCGGGGAGTGGTAGATCTCGACGAGCTGCTGGAACACCTCGTTGTCAGCGTCGTCCGCACGGGCGACCCACACATTGATGTACGGCGCGGCCGCGGCGGAGTCCGGGTCGTCGGAGAAGATCGCGTCGTCCGAGGTCAGGTCGGCGTCGCCCACGAAGTCGTTGTTGATGATCGAGGCGTCGACGTCCTGCAGGGCGAGCGCCGTCTGGGCGGCGTCGACCGGGGTCACGGCCACGCGGGACTCGTCCTCGAGCACGTCGGCGGGCGTGGAGAACGCGCTCCCGCCGTCGCGCAGGGCGATCAGGCCGGCCTCCTGCAGCACGAGCAGCGCGCGGGCCTGGTTCGTCTCGTCGTTGGGGATGGCGACCTCCCCGCCCTCCGGGATGTCCTCGACGCTGTCGTGCGACTGCGAGTAGAGGCCGAGCGGGTAGACGGCGGTCGCGGCGATCGGCGTGAGGTCCTGCCCGGACGCGGTGTTGTAGCCGGCGAGGAACTGGAGGTGCTGGAACTGGTTCAGGTCGAGGTCGCCGTCGGTCAGGCCCTGGTTGGGCAGCTGGTAGTCGCTGAAGTTCACGAGCTCGACTGCGATGCCCTCCTCCTCGGCCAGGTCGGTGAAAGTGTCCCAGTAGGCGTCGCCGGTGTTGACGACGCCGATGCGGACCGGGTCCTCGCCGGTACCGGCGGCGGCGGTGACGTCGCCGGCGCCGCAGGCACTCAGCGAGAGGGTGGCGACGGCGGCGAGGCCGGTGGACAGGGCAGCGGTGAAGCGAGACATGGGGGGTCCTCTCGGGACGCACGGGCAGGGGGATGCCGGTGCTCAGGGCTGGGGCTACGTCTGGCAACAGACGGAGGTATGACGGCGGCGGGCCACGGCCATCAGCAACGTGGCGAGCTCGCGGGACGGTGCGGGGCGGTCCTCAGCGGACCGCGGGAGCGTGCGGCGCGGTCAGCGCTCGCACATTCGCCCGCCGCGCACGCGGCCGCCACACATGGCGTCGCGGCGGGTGCGCGACGTCGTGGCTGCGGTCCAGGTGCGGGTCATACGGACATCGTGCGGCACTGCACGACGTCGAAGCGAATTCCCTCGGGAAAAATCCCACGATCCGGACGGAAGTGCGTCCACATTGTGGAGAGTGGCCGCAGTCCGGGCATTAAAGGACCCCCCGCACACCCACCAGAGCTCACTTACCCTTGCTGCCTTCCGGCCCTGGGGGAGTTCGGCGAGGTGGTGCCGCACGAGGGGTCTGCCCCAAGCCTAACCGATCCGGACACCCCGGCCCAACCACGCCGAACTCGCTGTACGGCACCTCACAACGCCGCGCCGGACTTCGATTCGTTGTCCGAGCGCGGCGTCCGGTATCCTCGTCAGGCCGCGCCAGACTCCGGTCCAGTGGCCGCGCGCCCGCCTTGGTGTGGTGCGCGAGGAGGATTCGCCTAGTGGCCTATGGCGCACGCTTGGAAAGCGTGTTGGGTTAACGCCCTCGGGGGTTCGAATCCCCCATCCTCCGCAGTCTCGAAGGGCCCGGAACGTTGGGATATCAACGTTTCCGGGCCCTTCGTCGTTCGCCAGAACGTGTCCGTGGGCACAGACCACAGCGAGCATCTACCCGACGGCGGGCCACCGCTTCCCAGATGGCCGATCACGTCACGACTGCCACTCCGCGCGGTAGTCCGGGTGATCGGCGAACGCCATGGCGTGGGCCAGGACCGCGACCTGGAGTCCAGCGAACAGGTTCCGGGTGACGATGGCTTCGTCCTCGTGCCCGCTGTCGGACGCCTTGGTCAGGACCCGCCCAAGTTCCTCGTACGTCTCTACGATTGTCCGCTTGGCCGCTATGTCGACGAGGACCCGAGCGGGGCTCCAGCGGTCGATGTGTCGTTGCTGTTGCGGGAGGGACGGGGCAGCCGCCGAGGGCTCACCATCAACCTCGCCGGGACGGGACGGGGCGCTGTCGGCCATACGCGCGGTCGACTCGTCCTCGTCCAGCCGTGCGGTCAGGAACTCGGTGATAGTCATGCCTCTGATCTTTCCACGCGGACCAGGACCCGGGTCTCGCGCCTCGCAAGGTCCGCTTCGACCATGCGATGAGGCATGCTCCAGGGCCGTGGAGCATGCCTCATCGCATTCTGGGAGAGGACTTTCACGAAAGTCGGCCTGCACCCGGCCCCGGCAGGGGACCTGGCCCCTTTCGTTCGTCAGGTCAGACCGCGAACGACCCGGTACGCGAGTACGGCACGCTGTCCACGTAGACCCACGATCCGTACGAGCGCAGCCACTGGCCACCGCCCGTCAGCTCCAGGACACCGTCCTTCTGTCCGGAGACCTCGATCTCGATCTCCCGGCGCTCGACCAGGTGCACCTCACCATTAGCCAGGACGATGCGGTGAACGGGCACACCCTCGTTCACGAACTTGTCGGCGTCGACGACCTTCAGGTGCTTCTCGTCGAGAACGTAGTACGTCGTGCTCATCGCGTTCCTTTCGTCGCCCCCGCACGCCCGGTGCGCAGCGGGAGCGCCATTGAAGCCACGGCGCCCCTCTGACGCCCGGACCGCCCAGTATGCCCCCGATGTCCCGCTTCATTCGCCGTGCGGTCCGTCGTGGCGCCGATAGCCCGCGGCCATCGGTCCGGACGGCTCGATGCTCTCCAGGATGGCTTCGCTGATCGCGGCGAGCTGCTCCGTCTGCTCCGGAGTGAGCACGTCGACGACGTGCCGCCGCACCGTCGCGACGTGCCCGGGCGCCGCGACGCGCATCTTCGCCCGCCCGTCGACGGTGAGCCGCGCGTTGGTGACCCTGCCGTTCTCGGGACAGGGCACGCGCTCGACGAACCCGCGGCCCTCCAGGCGCTGCACAACGTGCGAGAGTCGCGACAACGTCGCGTTCGTCGCCGCGGCCAGCTCGGCCATCCGGAGCGTCCCGCCGGCAGTCTCGGACAGCACTGCCATGACGAAGTACTCGAAGTGCGTCATGCCGGAGTCGCGCCGCAGCTGACTGTCGAGAACCCCGGGGAGCAGCTCGAGCACGGCGACGAAGCGCACCCAGGCCGCCATCTGGCGCCGGTCGAGCCACGGAGTGTCAGTCATCTCGCCAGGTTCCCACGTGACGGTTGAAGCTTCAATTCACCCGTGCTAGCGTGCCCGCGAAAGTTGAAGCGACAACTTGATTCACCCCCAGCTTCGTCCTCACCAGCCAGAACAACAACACCCGGGAGATAGCCCATGAAGTTTCCGTGGACCAAGGACCTCGCAGTGCTTGTCGCCCGTGTCGCGATCGGCGCGGTGCTCATCGCGCACGGCGCCCAGAAGTTCTTCACCTTCGGTATCGCCGGAACCGTCGACTCCTTCGCCGGCATGGGCATCCCCGTCCCGGAGGCCGCCGCGGTCTTCGCCGCGGTGGTCGAGCTGGTCGGTGGTGCCGCGCTGGTCCTCGGCGCCGCTACCCCCGTCGTCGGGCTCCTGGTCACGTTGAACATGCTCGGGGCGCTCGTGCTGGTGCACGTCGGCAACGGCGTGTTCGTCGACCAGGGTGGCTTCGAGCTCGTCGCCGCCCTCGGCGCCGGCGCGCTCGTCCTCGCAGCAACCGGGCCGGGCACGTGGAGCGTGGACCACCTGGTCGGCCGCACGCTGACCGCACGCCGCGCGCAGGCGACGTCGGCGGCCTGAACCCGGCAGTTAGCCGCGACGTCACAGGAAGTTGTGGACACGCACACCTCCGTCTGGTCGGGTGAACGGGCATCAGTTCCCTGACCTGGAGGAGAGCCCATGTCCATCACCCCTGGCAGCACCCCTGGCATCTCTCGCCGCACCATGCTCACAGCGGCGGGCGCCATGGGTGCGCTCGGCGCCTCGGCCGCGCTGGCGAGCCCGGCCGCTGCCGAGAGCGCTCGGCCCGGCAGGCCCGTGATCGGCCGCGCGCGAGGCGAGCTGCTGCACGCGATGAGCTTCAACATCCGCTATGACCGGGTGGGCCAGACGCGCCCCGGCGAGCCCGACTACTGGCCCGAGCGCGCCCCGCTCACCATCGAGTTCCTGCGGCTGGAGCAGCCGACCGTCCTGGGCGTCCAGGAGGTCCTGTTCCACCAGCTCTCCGCCGTCGAGGAGGGCCTGGGACGGCACTACAAGATGGTGGGCTTCGGGCGCGACGGCGGTGCGGGAGGCGAGTACTCCGGCATCTTCTACGACGCCCGCCGTCTGACCGTGAAGTGGTGGGACCAGCGCTGGCTCTCGGACACCCCCGAGGTCATGGGCTCTGCGACCTGGGGCAACACGGTGACCCGCATCGTGACCTGGGCCGAGCTGCACGACACCGTGACGGGCCGTGACTTCATGCACATCAACTCGCACTTCGACCACCAGTCGGAGAACGCGCGCGTGCGCAGCGCCCAGGTCGTCCGGGACCAGGTGGCGGACGCCGGGCTCCCCGTCGTCTTCACCGCTGACGTCAACGCGGCGGCCGAGAGCTCAGCGCCGTACGACACCCTGGTCACCGACGGAGGCCTCCAGGACACGTGGCTCGCCGCCGACCGACAGCTCACCCCGTACGCCGGCACGTTCCCCGGCTACGAGGCGCCGGACCCGAACGGGGCACGGATCGACTGGATCCTCGCCACGCCCGGTGTCGAGGTCCGCTCGGCGGCGATCAACACCTGGACCAAGGACGGCCGCTACCCGAGCGACCACGCCCCGGTCCAGGCGCTGCTGAAGATCTGACGCCAGGCGCCCCTATTCGCCGATTGCAGACTCAGCGGAGCTCAGGCACGACGGCGGGCGACGAACCCCCAGCCGACGCCCACCGCCCCGAGCACCAGCCCGGCACCGCCGAGCCAGCGGCCCACGGGGTCGACGGTGGGCGCGGGCGCGGCCGCTTCGTCCTCGTTCGAGCTGGTGGCGCTCTCGTCCGACGCCGCGGCGCCGTGATGCCCCTCCTCCGGCTCACCGGCCGTCGTCGTGAACACCGGCGCAGGCGCCTCGGGCTCCTTGCCGTCGTCGGTGGCGAGGTCGTCCCAGTCGACGACGGTGCCGTCGGTGTACGTCTGGTGGGCGGGGAGCACGACGGAGGTGCCCTCCTCGGGCAGCGCCCCGACCCGGACGGCGAACTCCTGGTACTCGTGCGGGGGCACCTCGTTGCCCTTCTCGGCGGTCCAGGTCACCCGGGCGGGCGCCTCGGAGACGGTCGCGCCCTCGACCTCGAACGGCTCGTCGAGCTGCTCGACCTCCACCTCCACCTCCCAGCCGGGCAGGGTGCGCGGGGTGACGCTGAGGAACGGGGTGTCGGTGGGCAGGTCGACCACGAGCTTCTCCGTCGACGCCGACTCCGACTCGGTCGGTACGCGGAACGTGAGGCTCGCGTAGCTCTCGGCGGCAGTCGTGTCGGGGTCCACGGTGACGTGCGCGGAGGCGACGGTGGGCAGCAGCACCACCAGGACGGCGGTTGCTGGAGCTGCCGCGAGAGCGCGGCGGGCGGGCAGGCTGAAGCGAGTCATGTGCTCGGTCCTTCGGTATGGGGAGCGGAAAGGGCGTACGGCAACGCACCTCCCGCCCGGCGCCGGTGTGAGGCGCCCTCAGGCCGCGAGGTCCATCACCAGGGCCGACGACGGCGGGCCCCGCTCGGGCGCGACGTGCACGTCCACGGGGCCCACCGGTGTCTCGGGCCCCACCAGCACCGGGGCCCGCCGGACCACGGGCAGCCTCAGTGGCTGCACGGAGAGCGGCCGGACCAGCCACGCCGCGAGCAGCCAGACCCCACGCTCCACCCCGACGAGCAGCCCGACGGACACCACCGTCGCCAGGGTGTGCCAGGCGAGCATCCCCGGGTCGAACCCCGCTAGGTCCGCCCCGACGCAGTCCTCGGTCGCGAGCGCAGCGGTGAGGGGTCCGGCCGGGTGGGCGTGCACTCCGCCGTCGGGCAGCGTGGCCGCCGCGCACGCGCCGCCCAGGAACGAGAAGACCTGGTGCAGGGCGTACTGCCCGAGACCTGCGAGCGCGAGGCCGCCCGGCCAGCGGATCTGCCGACGCACGGCCAGCGTGGTCACCACGAGCAGCAGTGCTCCGAGCAGGGCGATCACCGACGGCGGTGGGAGGTGGCCGCCGGCCTCGAAGTGCGCGGTCAGCGCGAGCGCGAGCACGACCGCTGCCCAGAGGAGCGCGCGGCCGAGGCCCACGGTTCCTGAGGACGGGGTCAGCACGAGACCGACCCTAGCCCTGGTTACTTCGCCGGCTTGACCGTGGCGTCATCCTCAGAGGCCGGCATGAGCTGCTGCGCCGGCTCGATCTCGCCGATCGGTACGCAGTCCTCGGCGTTCTGCAACGGCTGGTCGGCAGCCACGTCGACGTCCTCGATGTCGATGGGCGGGTCGAAGTCCGCGCCGATGAGGAGATCGATCGACCGGTCCTCCCGGTCGTCGAGAACGAGCCGCATCGTCGGGAACTGCGCGGCGAGCGTGTACGCCTGCACCGTCCCCTTCGAGCCGAACCGGATCTCCGACTCCTCGAGCAGCAGGGACACGTTGCCCTTCTCCAGGATCGTGAAGCCGCGCTCCGCCAGGACGATCTCGTGCGCGCCGGCCAGGCCCGACTCCTTCGAGGCGTTGAGCAGGCGAACCTTGACGTCCGTGTACGCGATCGGAAGGGCGCCGTCCGGCTGCCCCTTCACCGCCGGAAGGCAGGGCACCGGATAGGTCTTCTGGTCCGACACGCCAACGGTCGTGAACGGCCGGTTGAACGGCGAGCTGATGGCACCCGAGTACACCGCGAGCGCGAAGATGCCACAGACTGCCAGGAACGCGATGAGCACGCCGAAGACCACGGCCTGGCGCTCGTGCTCTCGGCGACGGCGCTCTACTCGCGCCTGGTCGTGCCCGGGGGTTGCCACTCGTCGAACCTACCTGAGGTCAGCGGATGATGAGCACGCGAGCGTGCAGCACTGGACGTTGTTGCAGGGCGGCGCGGACGGCACGGTGCAGACCGTCCTCGAGGTACAGGGTGCCCTCGTACTCGACGACGTGCGCGAACAGGTCGCCGTAGAACGTGGAGTCCTCCGCCAGGAGCGTATCGAGGTCGAGCGTGCGCTTGGTGGTCACGAGCTCGTCCAGGCGCACCTGGCGCGGTGGCACGTCGACCCAGTCGCGGGTGCGTGAACGCCCGTGCTCGGGGTACGGGCGGCCGTCTCCTACGGCCTTGAAGATCATCGGTCCATCCTCACAGGACTCGGCGGGGCGCGGTCGGGGGCGGCGGTGAGAACCTGCCTGCTGGCACCGAACGGCGCCCCGAACCCTACCGGACGGAGAGTGCGGATGACAGCCACACCCTCCGTCCGGCGTGGTCAGTTGCTCTGCAGGTCTCGCCGTCGGAAGCCGAGGAACGCCAGCGCGAGCAGCACGACGGCCACCCCGGCGAGACCGATCATGTGGGCGGCCTCGGGCACCTCGCCGAACCCCGCGGGGAGCCAGTCCAGCGGGGAGAGCGCCTCGGCACCGGAGGGCAGGTCGAAGACCTCACCGAACATGCCGACCACGAACGAGTACACGAGCAGCAGCCACGCGGCCGAGGCGAAGCGCGGCGCCCACGCGTACAGCGCCGCGGAGAGGCCCAGGTACACCAGGACCGCCACGGAATAGGTCCAGAACACGTCCGTGTACGCACCGAAGCCGGGTTCCGACATACCGACCTGGACGGCTCCGGCCCATACCGCGTAGACGCTCACCGCGATGAGGACCACCGTGCTGAGCCCCACGACGACGAGGTGGGCGCCGAGCCAGCGCGAGCGTGACACCGACAGTGCGAGCACCACCTCTGCGCGGCCCGCCTCCTCCTCCCCCTTGGCGCGGCCCGACATGACGATCGCGTAGGCGACGCAGGTCAGGGCGGCGAAGAGCAGCATGACGGTCAGGAACCCGTCGCGGAACACCGCCGGGTCGCTACCGCCGAACACTGCCGCGAAGATCTCGTTGTCCGCGGCGCCGGAGGCCCCCATCTCCATGATCTCGGGCAGGAGGGTGCCGGAGGCGTACCACAGCAGGGCCATCCCGAGGGCGGTCCAGCCGAACGCCGACCGCTGCTGGCGCCAGGCCAGTGCGAGCGGGCTCCGCAGGTTCGCCGGGGCGTCGGCCCGGCCGCCACGGGTCGCGACGAGCCCGCCCCCGAAGTCGCGCCGGGACGCGAGGAACGCCGCGAGCACCAGCAGCAGCAGGATCGCCACGACCGAGAGAGCGGCGGGCCACCAGCGCAGGTCCACGAAGGCCCGCATCTGTTGTGCCCAGCCGATCGGGGAGAGCCAGGACAGGAAGCTGCCGTGGCGTTCCTGGATGTCACCGGCGGACCGGAGCACGAGCGCCAGGCCGTAAGCGGCGAGGCCGATGCCCGTCGCGCCCCGGCCGTGCTCGATGATCTGGCACGCCACCACGGCGACTGCCCCGAACACCATGGCGGACAGGCCGGACCCGGTCGTGAGGCCGAACGAGTCCGCGAGGGGCAGGTCACCCCCGCTCGCGCCGGAGAGCGCGAGCGCCGAGACCACGGCGATGACGGCGTTCACGACGAAGAGCGTGACGATGGCCGCCACCGCGGGTGCGTGCCGCCCGACCGGAGCCGCTCGCACCAGCTCGGACCTGCTGCTCTCCTCCTCGGCGCGGGTGTGCCGCACTACGTGCAGCACGCTCATGATGCCCAGCGCCAGGACCACCCACGTGATTCCTTCGTTGGCGATCGCGACGCCCACGGTGTAGTTCTCCACGCCGTAGCCGGGCCCGCCCATGACGATGCCTGCCGGGGTCTGCATCACGGCGGCGCGTGCACCGCGTGCCGCGGTTCCCATCGCGTCCAGCGCGACGGCGAAGTACGCGTAGAAGGCCACGACGGACAGGGTCCACACACTGAGCCGCACGCGGTCACGGCGCAGCATGAACCGGACCAGCCGCCCGGTCCCGGTCAGCGTGGACCCGGACGACGGCCGGGGGACGGCCGGCGCCGCCGCGACGGCGGTCACCGGGCACCCGCTGTCCCGCGAGCCGCCTGCGCCGCACCGTCGGTGGGCCCGGTGCCGTCGCTGGCGGCGCCCGACGCGTCGGAGCCGGGCAGCACGTCGCCGTAGTGCCGCATGAAGAGCTCCTCGAGCGACGGCGGCGCCGCGGTGAGGCTCTGCAGCCCGAGCGCCGTCAGCTCCGACATCGCCGCCCCGACCCGGGCGTTGTCGACGTCGAAGGTGATGCGCGTGCCGCCGTCGGCGGGCGCGGCGGCGAGGTTGTGCACCCCGGCGAGCCGCCCGACGCCGGCTGGGTCACCCGCGACCACTGCCGTCACGTTCGACCGGGTCAGGTGCCGCAGCTCGTCGAGCGTGCCCGACTCCACCGACACCCCGTTGCGGATGATCGTCACGGTGTCGCACACCTTCTCGACCTCGTGCAGGATGTGGCTGCTGAGCAGCACGGACGTGCCCTGGGCTGCGGCGTCGCGCACGTACTCGGTGAACACTGCCTCCATGAGCGGGTCGAGGCCCGACGTGGGCTCGTCGAGGATCAGCAGGTCCGCGTCCATGGCGAACGCCGCCACGAGGGCGACCTTCTGCCGGTTGCCCTTGGAGTAGGTGCGGGCCTTCTTGGTGGGGTCGAGGTCGAACCGCTCGAGGAGCTCGGCCTTGCGCTTCTTGTCGACCGTGCCGCGCAGCCGGCCCAGGAAGTCGATGGCTTCGCCGCCGGTCAGGTTGGGCCACAGGCTGACGTCGCCCGGCACGTAGGCGAGGCGCCGGTGCAGCGCGACGGCGTCGCGCCACGCCTCCCCACCGAACAGGCGGGCGGTACCGGAGTCCGCGCGCAGCAGGCCCAGCAGGACGCGGATGGCTGTGGACTTGCCGGCCCCGTTGGGGCCGAGGAACCCGGCGACCTCGCCGGGCCGGACGGTCAGGTTCAGGCCGTCCAGGGCCTGGACCGTACCGAAGGACTTGTACAGGTCGTGGATCTCGATAGCTGGTGTCGCGGTCATGGCTCGCTCGCTCTCTGACGTCGGAAGGGGACGTAGCAGGGCAGCGCTCGTTCGACCGGCGCTCGCCGGTCAGCCTGGAGCAGGCGCGGGCACTGCCTCGTCCGGCGGCGGCGGGTCCGACACGTACAGGAGGTAGTCGTCCAGCATGCGCCGGGAGGTGAGGAAGCCCTCGGAGAACAGCTCCATCATCGGCAGGTAGCTGTTGGCGAGGTAGTCGCGGACGATGGTCACGAGGTCGCTCGGGTCCGACGGCGGGCTGAGCGTCACCTCGAGCAGCAGCGCGCCGAGCGCGGAGAGCGTGAGGTAGCGGGCCCGCGCCGCCTCGTCCCGGCTGGGCACGATGACGCCCGCCGCGACGCCGTCCCGGGTGTAGTCGACGGAGTCGGCGACCATGTGGTCGATGAACTCCCGGGCCAGCGCGCTGCCGTCCTGCATGGACCGCAGGACGTACCCGACGATGGGCGCGTTCTCCTCCGCGGCGGCGAACTTGTGGAAGAAGCTCTGGCCCGCGGCGGCGTCGGCGACGTTCTCCCGCTTGAGCCGGCGGATCGTGGCCAGCAGGTGCGCGTCGCACTCGGCGCGAAGCTTGTCCTTGGACCCGAAGTGGTGCATCACGAGACCGGCGCTCACCCCGGCGTCGGCCGCGATGGCGCGCACCGAGGCGCCGAACCCCTCCACCGCGAACCGGTGGACCGCGGCGTCGCGGATCCTGGCCCGCGCGGTGCGGTCGGCGTCGGCCGGCACACCGTTGCCCGACGGCGGGGTGGCCCCCGCACGCCCCTCGGCACCACTGGCTGAACGCATGTTCAACATGCTAACCACGTGTTCAGTCCGGTGTCCATACCCGTCGGACACACAGGTCACTCGGGCCTCCTGTGCGTCCGACGGGGGTGCGGGTCAGGCCTCCGTGGTGCCGCGCCAACGGCCGATCGCGCCCATGACGTGGTAGATCACCAGGGCGGCGGCGGTGCCGAGGGCGATGCCGCCGAACTGCAGGCCGCCGACCGTCCACGTGTAGTCGGCGATGCCGATGATGAGCGGCACGGCGGCGGTCGTCAGGTTCACCGGGTCGGAGAAGTTGACCCTCGCCTGCACCCAGATGCGCGCGCCGAGGATGCCGATCATCCCGTAGAGCATGGTCGTGACACCGCCGAGCACCCCCTGGGGGACGGTGGCGATCAGCGCACCGAACTTCGGCGAGAGGCTGAGCACCAGCGCGCCGAACGCGGCCACCCAGTAAGCGGCCGTCGAGTACACCCGGGACGCCGCCATGACGCCGATGTTCTCGGCGTACGTGGTGGTGCCGGAGCCGCCGCCGAGGCCCGCGAGAGTCGTGGCGACGCCGTCGGCCAGGAGCGCCCGGCCGGTCAGCCGGTCGTAGTTGCGTCCGGTCATCGCGGCCACCGACTTCACGTGCCCCACGTTCTCCGCTATGAGCACCAGGACCACCGGGAGGAACAGACCGAGCACGCCCGGCTCGAACGACGGCGCGACGAAGTGGGGCAGGCCCACCCAGTCCGCCTCCCGCACCTTCGAGAGGTCGACCTCGCCGCGCACGGCGGCGAAGGCGTACCCGATGACGACCCCGAGCAGGATCGCCAGGCGGCCGACGAGACCGCGGAACAGGACCTGGATCAGGATGATCGACGCGAGAGTGACGACCGCCGTCACCGGGGATGCCTGGAAGCCCGAGCAGTCACCCTGCTCGTCGCACGGTGACCCCCACGCGACCGGCGCCAGGTTGAGGCCGATCAGCGCCACGATCACGCCCGTCACCACTGGCGGCATGGCGACCTGGATCCAGCGCGGCCCCGCGAAGTGCACCACCACCCCGACGAGCGCCAGGAGCAGACCGCTGGCAAGGATGCCGCCGATCGCGGCCGACTGACCGCTCGACGCCGTGGCCGCCAGGATCGGCGCGATGAAGGCGAAGCTCGAGCCCAGGTAGCTCGGCAGCTTGTTGCCCGTGATCAGCAGGAAGGTGATCGTGCCGATCGCCGAGAAGAACAGCGTGGTCCCGGGGTCGAAGTCGGTGATGGTCGGCACCAGGAACGTGGCGCCGAACATCGCGACGATGTGCTGCAGGCCGATCCCGATGGTGCGCGGCCAGCTCAGCCGTTCGTCGGGGGCGACCACCTCACCGGGGGTGATCCGGGCACCATCACCGTGCAGCTGCCAGCCGATTCGCATGTGTCTGTCCTTGATCTCGCAACGGGAACGCCGTGCGGATCCTAATCGCAGGTCGTGCGGACCTCGCTGAGCTCGCTGTCCACGGCCGGCGCCGGGCAGAGGAACTGCGCGTACCGCTCGTCGTCGTCCACGTACCGCTTCAGCCAGGACAGGCTGTACCTGGCGATGACGGCGTTGGGTGCGCTCGGTGCGGAATGCGACGCGTCGCGCAGCTCCAGGTAGGCCTTGTCGCCGTCCGCGGGCAGCGACTCGTAGAGCGGCTCGGCGTGCGACCGCACCCGCGCGATCCGGTCGTCCTCCGCGCCGACGATCAGCGTCGGGGTGGAGACCTCGGGAAAGGTCTTGTCGCTGCTCCACGGGGTCATCGGGATGGCTGCCTGCAGCGCCGGGTACTCCTTGGCCGCCTCCAGGCTCCCGCCGCCGCCCATGGAGTGGCCCATCACGGCGAGCCGGTCGGGATCGATCCGGTCCGCCAGCTCGGTGTCCTGCAGGTGGTCCAGGGCGGCGAGCAGCTGGTCACCCCGACGAGCCGGCGAGTCGGCGGGCCTGAGCGTGTCGATGGTGAACACGACGAACCCCTGGGAGGCCAGCCGCGGGCCGAGCCAGGCGATGGCCGCCTGCGAGGACCGGTAGCCCGGGGAGACAGCCACCGCACCGAAGGTGCCCTCCGAGGTGTCGGTCGGGTAGTAGACGGTGCCGCCGCCGAAACCCTCCGCGCCGGCACGCGTGACGACGGCGACCCCGATCTCGAACGAGCCACGCGGAGCCTCGATGCTCTCCTCGGTCGGATCGGGGCCACGCTGGTAGTCGTCGTCGGTGGCGGCTGCGGCCGGGACCGCTACGAGGGTCCCCGCGGTGAGCGCGGTCGCCGCGAGAGCGGCGCGGAGGGCACGAGAAAGGCTCTGCATGGAGTTCTCCTGGGGTGTCGCAGGAACCGGCCGACACCGACCCTAGGAAAGATCCCTCCATGCGGCCTGCGCTGGGTGTTATTCGACCGTCAGCCGAGCTGCGGACGCACCTCGCGCGCGATCAGGTCGAGGTGGTCGAGGTCCGCCAGGTCGAGGATCTGCAGGTAGACCCGCTGGATGCCGTCGGCCTCGAGAGCCTTTAGCCGGTCCACCACCTCGCCGACCGTCCCGGCGACACCGTGCTCACGGAGCTCGCCGGGCTCCCGGCCGATCGCGGCGGCCCGCCTGCTGAACTCGGCCTCGTCCTGACCGACGGCGGCGACGAGCGCCACCGACTGCACCATCGACTCGGGCGCACGCCCGACCTCGGACAACGCCTTCTCGATCACCCTCACGCGCGGGCCGATCGCGTCGATCTCCGGGAAGGCCTGGTTGTACTCGGTGCCGTACCGCGCCGCCAGGGCGGGCGTACGGCGCGGACCGCCGCCACCGACGAGCACGGGGACGGGCGACTGCGTGGGCTTTGGCAGGGCCGGCGAGTCCGTGAGCTGGTAGTGCTCACCGGAGAAGGAGAACTGCTCCCTGACCGGGGTCTCCCACAGCCCGGTGATGATCGCGAGCTGCTCCTCGAGGAGGCCGAACCGCTTGTCGGGGAACGGGATGCCGTAGGCGCTGTGCTCGGCCTGGAACCAGCCGGTACCGAGGCCCAGCTCGACGCGGCCCCCGGACATCTGGTCCACCTGTGCCACCTGGATGGCGAGGACGCCCGGGTGCCGGAACGTCGCAGAGGACACGAGCGTGCCGAGCCGCACGGTGGAGGTGTCGCGGGCGAGGCCGGCCAGCGTGGTCCACGCGTCCGTAGGGCCGGGGAGCCCGGCACCGTCGCCCATGGCGAGGTAGTGGTCGGACCGGAAGAACGCACTGAACCCGAGCTCCTCCGTGGTCCGGGCGACGGCGAGCTGGTCGTCGTACGTCGCACCCTGCTGGGGCTCGGTGAAGATGCGCAGATCGAGAGTCATGCCTCAACGATGCCACGGGCTGTGCGCGTGATCGTCGCGGCCGCACGACCGTTCGGGGCGCGACGATCGCGCCCACGACGAAGGGGAAGTCAGTCGAACACGGGGTCTGTGGTGCGGGAGCGCTTCAGCTCGTAGAAGTACGGGTACCGCGCCAGCGCCACCGCGGCGTCGAACAGGCCGGCCGCCTCCTCGCCGCGCGGGACGCGCGTGAGCACGGGGCCGAAGAACGCGACACCGTCGACGTGGAGGGTCGGCGTGCCGACGTCGTCGCCGACCGGCTCCATACCGGCCTGGTGGGAGGCCGCGAGCGCCGCGTCGTGATCGGTGGACGTCACCACCTGGGCGAGGGCGGCGGGGAGCCCCGCCTCGGCCAGCGCCTCGGCCGCCACGGCGTCGAAGTCCTTGTTCCGCTGGTTGTGGATGCGGGTGCCTGCCGCGGTGTAGAAGGCGGCGAACGCCTCGGGGCCGTGGTCGGCCTGGACCGCGGCGGCGACGCGGCCGATGCCTCGGGAGCGCTCGATCTTCGCCCGGTAGTCGTCGTCGATGTCCCTGTCCTTGTTGAGCAGGTACAGGCTCATGAGCTTGAAGGTCAGCTCGAGCTCGCGGTGCTGGGCGACCTCGAGCGCCCACCGGGACGTGATCCAGGCGAACGGGCACATGGGGTCGACGTAGACGTCGACGACGGGCTTGGCAGCGATCTCGGTCACGCACAGCAGACTACGCTCGCTGCGTGACCGGGATCCGTTGGGCAAGTCTCGCCACCGTCGTCGGCGGTGGGGTGATCTTTCTGGTGTGCCTGGTGGGGGTCGTGCTGGGCCATCCGTGGTCGGCGGTACCCGGTGGTCTCGCCCTGCTGCTGGCCGTCCGCGAGGTGCGCTACCTGCGCAGACTCCGGTCCGGCAAGATCGCGGGACGGGAAAATTAGCGCCATGGATACCCGGTACCGCTCAAGGTCCCTTCACGCGGCCCGGCGAGCACGGGGTAGCCTGCCTGGCATGACCGCCGTCCGTACCCACACGCACGCGCAGGCAGTAGACGCTGCGGTGGACCTGTTCACCCGGCAGGGGTACGAGGGGACCACCGTCGAGGAGATCGCCGACGCCGCCAAGGTCAGCCGGGCCACGTTCTTCCGCAGGTTCCGCTCGAAGGAAGACGTGGTCTTCGCCGACCACGAGCTGCTGCTCGAGGAGGTGGTGGTGATGCTCGCCGCCACCCGCCCCGACGCCCGCGCCAGCGAGGAGTCCGGGCACGACCTCGGCCGCGCCTGGGACCCCGACGTCGACCCGTACCTCGAGGTGTGCCGCGCCGCACGCATGGTGTTCGACCACCATGTGGGCCAGCGCGACACCTCGCTCGCCCGGTACGCCCTGCTGCAGCAGGTCCCCGCCCTGCGCGACCGGGAGCTGATCACCACGCACCGCTACGAGCGGGCGTTCACGCACTACCTCAAGGACACGCTGCCGCCGGAGCGTTCTGCGTCGACGGCGTCGATAGCGTTCGCCGCCTCCGTCGTCGCCGTGCACAACGCGATCCTGCGCCGCTGGCTGCGTACGCCGTCGCTCGAGCTGCGGCCCGAGCTCGAGGAGGCGTTCGCCGACCTGCGGCGGGCCGCCGTCCTCGGCACCGCCGGCCACCCGCTGGCCGACGGCGGAGCCCCGGTCGGCCGCCGCGTGGTGGTCACCGTCGTCGAGGGCGGGGCCGGGCCCGACGAGGTGGCCCGCGCCGTCCGGGACGCGCTCGTCTGACACCGGGCGGGACAGGCGTCCCGCGCGGGAATGGGGCCGTGGCATCCTGTGTTCCGATAGTCAACGTGCAGCAGATGCACACGTGCTCCGGGGTCGGTGAAATTCCGAGCCGGCGGTGATAGTCCGCGACCCGGGTCGCTCCTTCGGGAGGGGCTCGGTTGACCTGGTGAGATTCCAGGACCGACGGTTAAAGTCCGGATGGGAGGAAGCACGTGCGGCGCGCGCCGTCACCCCTCGGGGTGCCGTCACCGCGCCGTCGTCGGCGCCATGTGGCGCGCCGACCCTCACCCCGGAGTCCCCGTGTGCGGACTTTCGGAGAGGGAAAGAGACATGGACTGGTTCCGCGCCGCCTATGACGCGACGTTCCTGGTCGCCGACCAGCAGATCTACTGGCGCGAGGTCATCGGCAACGTGTTCGGGCTCGCGTCCGCCCTCGGTGGCCTGCGCCGCAAGGTGTGGGCCTGGCCGGTGGGCATCGTCGGGAACGTCCTGCTCTTCACCGTCTTCATGGGCTCGTGGTTCGGCGACGCGACGCGGGCCGACATGCTGGGGCAGGCCGGCCGCCAGATCATGTTCATCGCGGTCTCGGTCTACGGGTGGTACCGCTGGCGTCAGACGCGCCGGCTCGGCGGCGTCGGGACGGTGGCTGTGCATCCCCGCTGGGCGTCGTGGCGGGCCCGGGTCGGCCTCGTGACCGGGATGCTGGCGGGCACGCTCCTCCTCACCCCGCTCTTCCGGACCCTTGGCTCCTACGAGCCGGTCTGGGCCGACGCGTGGATCTTCATGGGTTCCGTGCTCGCCACGTACGGCATGGCCAAGGGCTGGGTCGAGTTCTGGCTGATCTGGGTGGCCGTCGACCTGGTCGGGGTTCCGCTGCTGTTCTCCGCCGGGTACTGGGCGACCGCGCTGATGTACGTGATCTACGGCCTGTTCACGCTGTTCGGGTTCTTCGCGTGGTGGCGCATCAGCCGCCGTGAGAGCGCGGCGCCGGACGAGGTGGTGGCAGCGGCCTGATCGCGTACCGTCGGCCCTCGTGACGGCACAGGAGCGCACCGCCAGGATCGGGATCGTCGGCTCGGGCTTCCGCGCCCGCACCATGCTGCGGGTGCTGCAGGCGCTGCCGGACCACTTCGAGGTGGTCGGCGTGGCCACCCGCAACGCGGCGGACCGCGAGGAGCTGGCGGCGCGGGGCCTCCCGGCGGCGGGCCTGCCGGGTCTCCCCGCGCCCGCCTACGCCACGGTGGCCGAGCTGGTCGCGGGCGGCCGTCCCGACCTCGTCCTGCTGACCCTGCCCGCCGGCGCCGCGCAGCCGGTGATCCGCGACCTAGCCGCCTCCGGCGTCCCCGTGCTGACGGAGACGCCGGCGGCCGGCACGGTCGAGGAGCTCGCGGCCCTGCAGCGGCTCGTGGACGACGGCGCCTGCGTGCACGTCGCCGAGCAGTACCACCTGGAGCCGCTGGTCGGGGCGCAGCTCGCGGTCGCCGCCTCCGGGCTGCTGGGCGAGGTGACGGACGCGCACGTCGCGATCGCGCACGACTACCACGGCCTCAGCGTGCTGCGCCGGGCGCTCGGCATCACGTTCGAGGACACGGTGATCACCGCGCGGCGCGACGCGCGCCGGGTGCTGCCGAGCCCCAGCCGTGCGGGCGACCCCGAGGACCTGGACCTCGTCGACACGGTGCACGCGACCGCGTGGCTGGACTTCGGCGACCGGCTCGGCACCTACGAGTTCGACGACGTCCAGTACCGCTCCTGGGTCCGCTCCCCCGCGCTTTCGGTCCGCGGTGAGCGCGGCGAGCTGCGCGACGACGTCGTGCGGCACGTCGGCGGCGACGGCCTTCCCCGGCGCTCCACGCTGGAGCGCGTGGCCGCTGGCGTGGCCGGCAGCCACGAGGGCATGTTCCTGCGCGGCTACACGCTCGACGGCGAGTGGCTGTACCGCAACGCGTTCCGCCACGCCGACGCTCGTCCAGGCGAGATCTCGTGAGACGTAGTATCGCTTGACCTGAGATCCGGTACCGGCGCACCATGGGAGGCATGACTCAGACCCCAGGAGTGACGGCGCCCGACTACGACGTCTCGCAACCGCTCGACATCGACTTCGCCGGCGCCTTCGCCGACGTCACGGAGGACGAGCGGGCGTGGCAGCTCTCCGTCCGCCAGTTCGTGCAGGACGAGGTCCTGCCCGTGATCGACGGCTACTGGGAGCGCTACGAGGTCCCGATGGACCTGGTCAAGCGCATGGCCGAGCTGGACTTCCTGCGCGACGGCGTGGACGTGCCCGGCTACCCCACGATCTCCAAGATGGCGGAGGGCCTTGCCGCGATGGAGATGTCGCGCGGTGACGGCTCGGTGACGACGATCTGCGGCGTGCAGGGCGGCCTGGCGCTGCGCTCGATCGTGATGCTCGGCTCCGACGAGCAGGTCGAGAAGTACGCCGGCCCCATGGCCCGCGGCGAGATCCTCGGCGCCTTCGCCCTGACGGAGCCCACGCACGGGTCGGACTCGGTCGGCCTGGAGACCTCCGCGGTCAAGGCGACGCGGGACGGCGTAGAGGGCTACGTCATCAACGGCGAGAAGAAGTGGATCGGCTTCGGCTCGATCGGCGACATCACCGTCGTGTGGGCCCGGGGTGAGGACGGTCAGGTCCACGGGTACATCGTGCCGCAGGACGCCCCCGGCTACGACGGGAAGACCATCGAGGGCAAGATCTCGCTGCGCGCCATCCACCAGGCCCACATCGTGCTGAACGACGTGTTCGTCCCGGCGGAGAACCTCCTGCCGAAGGCCCGCACCTTCAAGGACACCGGCCGCGTCCTGTTCGCGACGCGCCTCGGCGTCGCCTGGGGCGCCGTCGGGCAGGCCATCGCCTGCTACGAGGCGGCCGTGGCCTACTCGAAGCAGCGCACGCAGTTCGGCCGGCCGCTCGCGGCGAGCCAGATGGTGCAGGAGCGCCTGACGAAGATGCTGTCGATCCTCACGCAGATGCAGCTCCTCGTGAAGCAGATGACGCGGCTCGACGAGGCGGAGCAGCTCACCGGCCCGCAGGCCTCGCTCGCCAAGTACACG
>NZ_JBEZZF010000042.1:0-52098 GCF_040639055.1 Promicromonospora sp. NPDC023987
AACTATTCCCCCCCCCCCCCATGTACCTATCACCCCCCTTTGTGGGGGGACCGGGGCGGGGGCCCCCCGTGGGTGCCCGCGCTCGTCGAGACCGGTCTCGACAAGCTCGGCCACCGCAGGCGGACCGCCGTCGGGCGTCGTGCTGCAGCCCTCTCGGGCCGGGAGTGCGTCAGGCCTTCGCGGGCTCCGACGACTCCGGTGCGGAGCCCTCGGCGTCCTCGGTCGCCTCGGCGTCCTCCGCGTCAGCGACCTCCTGAGCCTGCGCCATGGCGTCGTTCAGCGCAGCCTGGGCGTCGTCGGCCTCTTCCGAGCCGATGAACTCGCTCAGGTCGACGACGTTGCCGTCGGAGTCCTTGACCTCGATCTGGCGCAGCGCGACCGCCAGCGCCTTCGAGCGTGCGACCTCACCGACCATCGCGGGGATCTGGCCACCCTGCTCGAGGGTCTGGATGAACTCGCTCGGCTCCATGCCGTACTGCTGCGACGCGCTCACCAGGTACTCGACCAGCTCACCCTGGCTCACCTGCACCTTGAGCTTCTCGGCGAGGGTGTCGAGCAGGATCTGGTTCTTGATCGCCTTGGTGGCGTCCTCGGTGACCTCTGCGCGGTGCTCGTCGTCCTCCAGGCGGCTCTCGGACTCGAGGTGACGGTGCACCTCGGCCTGGACCACACCGGCCGGCACGGGGACCTCGACGGTCTCGAGCAGCTTCTCCATGAGCGCGTCACGGGCGGTGACGGCCTGGTTGGAGGTCTTGATGCCGGCGACCTGCGTGGTGAGGTCGGCCTTGAGCTCCTCGATCGTGTCGAACTCCGAGGCGAGCTGGGCGAAGTCGTCGTCCACCTCGGGCAGGTCACGCTGCTTGACCGAGGTGGCGGTGACGGTCACGTCCGCCTCCTTGCCCTCGTGGTCGCCGCCGGCCAGCGGCGCCTTGAACGTGGTGGTCTCGCCTGCGGACAGGCCGGTCAGTGCCTCGTCCAGGCCCTCGAGCATGTTGCCCGAGCCGATCTGGTACGAGACGCCGGACACGGAGTCGACCTCCTCGTCGCCGATGAGGGCCTTGAGGTCGATGACGATGTAGTCGCCCTCGACGGCGGGGCGGTCCACGCCCACCAGGGTGCCGAAGCGCTCCCGCAGAGCGTCCATGCGCTCCGCGACGTCATCGTCGGTGACCTCGGTGGAGTCGACGGTCAGGTCGACGTCGGACAGCTCGGGCAGCTCGATCTCCGGCCGCACCTCGACCTCGGCCGTGAACTTCAGCTGGCCCTCGCCGGCCTTGGCCGGGACGTCGGTGACGTCGATCTCGGGCTGGGCGAGCGGACGCAGGTCGGTCTCGCCGAGCGCGTCACGGTAGAAACCGGAGAGGCCGTCGTTCACGGCGTGCTCGATCACGGCGCCCCAGCCGACCCGCTGGTCGATGATGCGCGGGGGCACCTTGCCCTTGCGGAACCCGGGGATGTTCACCTGCTCCGCGATGTGCTCGTAGGCGTGATCGATGCTCGGCTTGAGCTCGTCGTAGTCCACCTCGACGGTCAGCTTGACCTTGGTGGGCTCCAAGGTCTCGACGGCGCTCTTCACTTCGATGGTCTCCAGAATGTCGGGGGTGCGCGCACGCCGGCGTACTGCGTCCCGGGGTGGCGCGGGGATGCTCAACTCTGTTGCGGCTGCTCGCGCGAGGCGATGTGCGCCAGGCGCACGGGCAACCCGTCAATGGTACGCCCCACGACCACAGGCTCCGAATGCAAGCCGGTGGCGTGCCGCACACGCACCAGCCTCCCATGCCCGGCCGTGTCGCACCTGGCGTCAGCGGCCCATCCCGGCGGTGAGACCTGCCACGATCTGCCGGGTCGCGACCAGGAAGAGCAGCACCAGCGGCAGCGTGGCGATGACCAGGCCGGCGAACAGCGTGGACCAGGACGTCTGGTACTCCCCGAAGAACGTCGTCAGGCCGACCGGCAGCGTGTACAGGTCGCGGTCCCGAACGAGGATCAGCGGGTAGAAGAAGTCGTTCCAGATGGGCACGAAGCGGAAGACCACCACCGTGGCGACCGCCGGGCGCACGAGCGGCAGCAGGACCGACCAGAAGGTGCGCAGCGGTCCGGCGCCGTCGATCCGGGCGGCGTCCTCCAGCTCGACCGGGAGCTGGCGCAGGAACGTGGCCAGCACGAACACCGAGAACGGGATCGACACCGCCGAGTAGACCAGGATCAGGCCCGTGCGGGTCGAGGCCAGCCCGATCGTGTCCAGCAGGTAGAAGATCGGCACGATCATGAGGAACACGGGCATCATCAGGCCCGACACGAAGACCTGCTCGATCACGCCCATGAGCCGCGAGCGGGACCGCGCGAGCGCGTACGCCGCCAGGAGCGACACCGCGGTGGACAGGGCGACCGACGCCGTGGTGACGAGCACCGAGTTGAGGAAGTACGTGGAGAACGACGCCTCGACCCACGCCTCACGGTAGGCCTCGAACGACGGGCTCTGCGGCAGCCCGAGCGGCTCGGCCACCAGCTCCTGGTCCGACCGGAACGAGTTCCACACCATGATCAGCAGCGGCACCAGCGCGACCACGGCGTAGCCCCACAGCACGACGTTCACGCCCGCCCGTCTCACGTCAGCCTCCGCTCGACGCCGCGGAACCACCGGGTGAAGAGCACCGACACCCCGACGATCACGACGAACAGCACGATCGCCACGGCGGACGAGACGCCGATCGCGTTGGAGGCCCCCGAGCTGAAGGCCGTGCGGTAGAAGAGGAGCGACATGACGTCGGTCGCGCCGGCCGGGCTGCCGTTGGACCCGCCCAGGGCGTACGGGATCGGGAACGCCTCCATGGAGAAGATGAACGTCAGCACGCTCACCGTGCCGATCACCGGCAGCAGCATGGGCAGGGTGACGTGCCAGAACCGCTGGCGGGAGGTGGCACCGTCGAGCATCGCGGCCTCCTCCATCGTGGGGTCCAGCGACCCGAGCGCGGCGCCGTAGATCAGGAGCGGGAACCCGACCCACTGCCACGCGGTCACCAGGACCACCACCCACAGGGCGGTGTCGGGGTCGCCCAGCCAGGGCTGGGCCATGGACTCCAGGCCGACGGCGCGCAGCACCGCGTTCACCGGACCGAACAGGGGCGACAGGAGCAGCGACCACAGGTAGCCGACGACGAGCGGCGAGACCAGGTACGGCATCGTGTACAGCACCTGGAACAGGCGGCGCAGCCGGTCCCGCTTGTGCAGCGCGTACGCCAGCAGCAGGCCCACCGAGTTCTGCACGACCATCGCGCCGGCGAACAGGAGCGCGTTGTGCGCGAACGCCCGCGGCAGCTGGCTGCGGTACGGCTCGGTGGCGAACAGGGTGACGAAGTTGTCCAGCCCCACGAACGCGTCCTGCGCGGTCCCGCGCCAGGAGAACAACGAGTAGGTCAGCGCCGTCGCCATCGGGTAGAGCACGAAGACGGCGAACAGCGCGGCGGCGGGCAGCAGGAAGAGCAGTGCGACGGGCGTGGGCAGCGCCGCCGTACGACGGCGGGTCACTCGCCCGGCGTCCACCAGGCCGACAGGCCGTCCTGGATGATCTGTGCCGCGCCCTCAGCGTCGGTGTCGCCGAGGAACAGCTTCTGCCCCGCCTCGCCCATGAGGTCGGTGCCGACGGGGTCGCCGTAGCGGTAGTCCACGAGCAGCAGGTAGGGCGCGGGGCTCTCCTGGTACATGTCCCACATCTCCTGCTGGAGCGGGTCGGAGAACTCGACGCCGGGGATCGGCGAGAACTGCTTGAGCTCGTCGGCGACCAGCTGCCCGAACTCCGGCGTGGCCAGCCAGTTCAGCAGCGTCTCCGCCTGCTCGGGGTGCTCGGTGGTGGCCGAGAGGCCCCAGCTGCCGTCGGCGTACCCGGCGGTGACGGGGTGGTCGAGCGCCGAACCCGGCGGCGGGGGCACCTGGAACACCCCGAGGTCGAGGTCCGGGTTCGCCTCCTGGAAGAACGCCTGCTCGTACGAGCCGCCTGCGAACATCGCCGCCTGCTCGGAGGTGAACAGCACCTGCGCGTCCGTGTACGCCACGCCGGTCACGTCGTCGGGCATGTACTTCTGCAGGTCCTTGAGCGTCTGGAGGGAGTCGACGTACACGGGATCGGTGAAGTCGGTCTCGCCGTCGCGCAGGGCCTGCTGGAAGTCGGCGCCGCCGTACTGGGCGGCGGTCAGGGCGTCGTGCACGGTGGGCACGAACCACCCGTCGCGCGCACCGACGGCCAGCGGCGTCATGTCCGCCTCCAGGAGCGTGTCGTTCAGCGCGATGAAGTCGTCCCAGGTCTCGGGCTCCTCCAGGCCGTGCTCCTCGAAGATCGCCGTGTTGTAGTAGACCTGGATCGTCTGGGAGGCCAGCGGCACGCCGTAGACCGCCCCGTCCTCGCGGCCGCGAGCGCCGTCGAGCAGGGCGTCGTCGAAGTCGCCCAGCGCGGGGACGAGGTCCTCCAGCGGTTCCAGGTTGCCGCCCTCGACGAGCGGCTGGAGCAGGCCGTAGGACCGCACCTGGGCGATGTCGGGCCCGTCCGAGCCGGTCAGGCCGGTGCGCAGGATCTGGTCGTACTCGGTGTTGAGGTGGGCCTGGAAGGTCACCGTGATGCACGGGTTGGCCTCCTCGAACACGTCGAAGATCTGCTCGTACGTCTTGACGTCCTCGGTGCGCCAGGACCACACGTCGAGGCCGACCGCCTCGCCGTCGCACCCCTCCCCCGCTGCCGCACCGGGCTCCGGGCTGCCCGAGGACGGCGCACAGGCCGCGAGCGTCAGCGTCACGAGGGCTGCGGTGACTCCTGCGAGGGTCGTTCGGCGGTTCATGCGCCGGACGTTTCCTCGCCGCAGTCGGGGTGTCAAGCATTTGCGCTGAATCGATATGTCGTGTCCTCGCGGCAAAGGGGTGTCATCGTGGTCAGGTCCGTGCCAGAATTCCCCCGCTACCGGCTTGTTCGGCCATCTCTTCCTCTGCATTGACGACGTCGTCAAACCCCTGGAGATCTGCATGTCGCACCGTGCTCGCGTGTTTCTCGCCGCCACCGCCGTGACCGTCACGCTCGCCGCCTGTTCCTCGGGGGGCGGCGGCGACAGCGACGGCAGCCTCGTCGGTGAGGGCACCGGCGCCGACTGCACGATCGGGTCGCCCGTGCCGGTGGGCGCGGCGCTCAGCCTGACGGGCGCCGCCGCCAGCTACGGGGAGTCGCAGCAGAAGGGCCTCGAGCTGGCCGCCGAGCAGCTGAACGCGCAGGGCGGCGTCGAGTACGAGCTGACGGTCGAGGACGACCAGACGGACCCGCGGCAGGGCATCGCCGTGTTCGAGCAGCTCACGGCGGACGACGGTGTGAGCGTGATCATCGGCCCCACCCTCTCCAACGGAGGCTTCCAGGCGCAGCCGATCGCGCAGGAGGAGGGTGTTCCGGTGCTCGCGATCTCGAACACCGCCGACGGGATCACCGAGCAGGGCGACTACATCTTCCGTGACTCGCTGACCGAGGCCCAGGTGATCCCCCAGACGGTCGCGAAGGCCAAGGAGGTCTACGGGGCGGAGAGCGCCGTGGTGATGTACAGCAACGACGACGCCTTCACCGAGGCCGGGTACGAGGTGTTCGCGCAGGCGCTGGACGCCGAGGGCATCGAGGTCGCCGAGACTCTCGAGTTCTCCACGGCCGACACCGACTTCCGTGCCCTGCTCACCGAGGCGAAGGCCGCCGACGCGGACCTGCTGGTGGTCTCCGCTCTCATCGAGGCGGCGATCCCCCTGGTCACGCAGGCACGCGAGCTCGGCATCGACGTGCCGATCGTCGGCGGCAACGGGTTCAACAACCCTCAGCTGATGGCCGACGCCGGGGACGCCGCCGAGGGTGTGGTCGTCGGGGCCGCGTGGAACTCGGCGTCCGACAACCCGGAGAACACGGCGTTCCTCGCCGACTTCGAGGAGAAGTACGGGTCGCAGCCGGACCAGTTCGCTGCCCAGGCCTTCGCGGGGCTCATGCTGATCGACACCGCGGTGCGGTCCTCGTGCTCGGGTGAGCGGGACGCGATCAAGGAGGGTCTCGGCACGATCGACGGCGTACCGTCGGTGCTGGGCGAGCTGACGATCAACGAGGCGCGGGACGCCGAGCACGAGGCAGTCGTGCAGATCGTCGAAGACGGCACGTTCACCGTGCTCGACTGAGCGCACCACCATGCAACAGCTGCTCAACGGGCTCTTCATCGGCTCGATCTACGCGCTCTTCGCTGTCGGGTTCGCGCTCGTGTTCGGCATCCTCGACCGCCTCAACCTGGCTCATCCGGCGGTGTTCGCGGCGTCGGCCTTCATCGGCATCGAGCTCGTCACCGTGGGCGGGCTGCCGTTCTGGGCGGCCCTGCCCGCCGTCGCCGTGGTGGGCGCCCTCCTGGGGCTGATCGTGGAACGGGTCGCGTTCCGGCCGCTCAAGGGCCGGGCCGACGCGCACTTCGCCGGCCTGATCTCCTCCATCGCCGTGGCGGGCATGCTGATCGCGCTGCTGCAGTGGCGGTACGGCGCCGAGACCCGCCGCTTTCCCGTCGACACGTTCCCGGCCACCCGGTTCGACGTGCTCGGCGCCCAGGTCACGCTGCTGCAGGTCGTCATCGTCGGTATCTGTCTCACGCTCGTGGTGGGGCTGACCTGGCTGGTCGCGCGCAGCAGGCTCGGCCGGGGCATGCGCGCCGTCGCGGAGAACCCGACGGCGGCGCGCGTGCTCGGCGTGAACGTGGACCGGGTCACCGCGACGACGTTCGCGATCTCGGCGGCGCTGGGGGCCGTAGCTGGTGCCCTGTTCGCGATGAACGTGAACTCGGCGCAGCTCGGCATGGGGTCCGCGATCGAGCTCAAGGGGCTCGCGGTCATCGTGGTGGGCGGCATGGGCTCGCTGCCCGGCGCCCTCGTCGGCGGGATCCTGCTCGGCGTGGCCGAGGTGTTCGCCGTGCAGTACCTGGGCTCCGCGTGGCGCGACCTGATCGCGTTCGCGCTGCTGTTCGGGATCCTGCTGCTGCGGCCGCAGGGCCTGTTCGGCGGACGTCGGGCTCGGCAGGTCTGATGCTCACCGAGTCGACGGTCACGTTCATCGCGCTCGGCGCGATCTTCGCCTTCTCCTTCTACGCCGTGCTGAACGCCGGCCAGCTCAGCCTGGGCCAGGCCGGCTTCGCGTCGGTCGCCGCGTACACCTCGGTGCTCCTGGCACCGGACCCCGACGTCGTGGGCGAGCTGGCTGCCCTGCTGATCGCCCTGGTCATCGGCATGACGGCGGGCACGGTGGCCGCCGTCGTGCTGGGGCTGCCGACCATGCACCTGCGGGGCGTGTTCCTCGCCATCGCCACGCTCGGGTTCGCCGAGGCGGTGCGCATCTTCCTGCTCAACGCGGAATGGACGGGCGGCGCGCAGGGCCTGTCCGTGCCCAAGATCGTCACGCCCGCGATCGCGTGGGTCGTGCTGGCCGTGGTCGCCTACTGGTTCTGGCGGTCGGGTCCCACCCGGTACGGACGGGCGCTGGAGGCCATCCGCGAGGACGAGCTCGCGGCGGGCGCCATGGGGATCGACGTCGGCAGGCACCGCCTCGGGGCGTTCGCGACGGCCGGTGCCGTGGCCGGGCTCTACGGCGTGCTGTGGGCGTACACCGTGCGCCTGGTCGCGCCGGCCGACTTCGGGTTCGCCGCCGCAATCGACGGTCTGGTCACCGCGATGGTGGGCGGCACGACGATGTTCGTCGGGCCCGTGGTGGGTAGCGCGTTCCTCACCGTCATCCCCGAGGTCCAGCGCGCCCTGGGCGTCGAGGCCGGCTGGATCCGGCCGTTCGTCGCCGGCCTGCTGCTGCTCGTCGTCATCCTGTTCCTGCCCGGCGGGCTCGCCGGCTGGATCCCGCGGCGGATCCGGGTGCCCGGCCTCGGCGCCGCCGACGACGCCGCCGACGACGCAGGCAGCGGCGACGACGTCGACAGCGCTGACGACGGAGGCGGCGCCGACCTGCGTACGCGCGAGCACGCACCGCGTGGCGACGTCGTGGCGCGGTTGACCGGGCTGAGCAAGGACTACGGCGGCGTGCACGCGGTGCGCGGCGTCGACCTCGAGCTCCGCAGCGGCGAGCTGCTCGGGCTGATCGGCCCCAACGGCGCGGGCAAGACGACCCTCGTGAACATGCTCAGCGGGCTCGTGCAGCCGTCGTCGGGCGAGGCGAGCGTGCTGGGCGTGGCCGCGGGACGCGCTCCGGTGCACCGCGTGGCCGCCGCCGGCGTGAGCCGCACGTTCCAGCACTCCAAGCTCTTCGACCGGCTCACCGCGCTGGAGAACGTGCTGGTCGGCGGGCACCTCGTGACGAGGCCGACGCTGCTGCGGCGGATGCTCTGGCTGCCGTCCGCACGGCGCGACGAACGGGCAGCGCTCGCCCATGCCGCCCGGTGCCTGCGCCGGGTCGGCATGCTGGAGGCTGCCGCCACCCGTGCCGGCGCGCTCTCGTACGGGGACCAGCGACGGCTCGAGATCGCCCGGGCGCTCGCCGCCGACCCGAGCCTGCTCATCCTGGACGAGCCGGCCGCCGGCATGAACCAGGTCGAGGCGGCTGAGCTCGCCCACCTCATCCGCTCGCTGGCCGACGACGGCCTCGCCGTGCTGCTCATCGAGCACAACGTCGGCCTGGTGCGGCAGATCTGCGACCGCGTGGTGGTGCTCGACTTCGGCGAGATCATCGCGTCGGGTGCTCCTTCGGTCGTCGCGGCCGATCCCCGGGTGGTCGAGGCATATCTCGGGACGGAGGCCTGACATGACCGAACCCGTGCTCGAGGTCGAGCACCTCTCCGTGCGGTACGGGCGCGTCGAGGCGGTGCGCGACGTGTCGTTCACCGTGCCGGAGGGGTCGCTGATCGCGCTCGTCGGCGCGAACGGCGCCGGCAAGTCGACGATCATCAACGCGGTGTCCGGCATCGTGCGCCCGCACGGCGGCCGGGTCCGCTTCCGCGGGGTCGACATCACCCGCGCGCCCGCCCACCGGCTCGTGGCGCGCGGCCTGGTCCAGGTGCCAGAGGGGCGGCAGATCCTCGCCACCCTGACCGTGGCCGAGAACCTCGCGATGGGCGGTTGGCACCGGGGCAGGGCCGCGGCTGGCACGATCGACGAGATGTACCAGCGGTTCGGGGTGCTGGCCGAGCGCCGGGACCTGCCCGCCGGCACGCTCTCCGGCGGCGAGCAGCAGATGCTCGCCATCGCGCGCGCCCTCGTGGCCGAGCCGCGCCTGCTGCTCCTGGACGAGCCCTCGATGGGCCTGGCGCCGCTCGTGGTGAACGAGGTGTTCGACGTCGTGGCGCAGATCCGGGAGACCGGAACCACCGTGGTGCTCGTGGAGCAGAACGCCCGCCGCGCCCTGCGCGCCGCCGATCACGGCTACGTGCTGCGCACGGGCGAGGTGGTCCGCTCGGGTCCGGCGGCCGAGCTCCTGGCCGACGACGACGTGGTGCGCGCGTACCTTGGCACTACCGGGTGATGCTTCGCGCCTTCAGTCCAGCGGTGGGCCGAACAGCACCTCGTGCTCCCGGAACGCCAGCTCGCCGTCGCTCGTCTCGATGACCGCCGCGAGCAGATCCGTGGTTGCCGTCGTCGCGTGGGTCTCGTCCGGTTGCCAGATCGCGGCCTGGCCCGGCTGGATCTCCCATCGCTCGTCGGCGTCCCCGGCCACTCCCTTCGAGGTGACCAGCCCCTCACCAGCGAGGACGGCGAACACCTGGAGCGACGTCGCCGGATGCTCTCCCAGCACACCGCCCGCCACGATCCGGGCGATGTGCACCGTGGTACGCCCGGCGTCGAGCACCTGCGGCAGGAAGTCCATGTCGACGCCGTCGCTGCCGAACTGCGAGATCTCCCGGGCTGGGAGCTGGATGATGCGCATCGGACGATCATCCTGCAGCCCCTGGGGCATGGGGTACTTATTCGGTGGGTGCCGGGTGGGCTGATTTTCGTTCGCCTCAGCCTCGAACTTATCGCCTCAGCTGAACTGTTCAGCTGAGGAGAACTGAAATCCTCAGCTGAGGTGAATCAGGCAGGGCCAGGGTGAACGAAGATCAGCCCGCCCGGCACCCACCCGCCCGGTCCACCTTGCCGACCGGTCACACCCCGTAGCCCCGCGCCCCCGCACCTAGCCAGTTGGACGGACGACGCCGAGCCGCAAGTTCTCTGTCTCAAGGGCCAACCCGTGGCGCCGAACCGCACGCTACGAGTCACCGACCGCGCCGAGCCGCAAGGAACACGTGCGCCGGACCGGGTCCGGACTCATAACCTTCGGCTGGCCCCCGCGAGGACACACAGGTTGCGGTTCGGCACCTTCGGACGCCCCCGAGCACCCACAGGTTGCGGTTCGGCACCCCCGGACGCCCGCGAGGACCCACAGGTTGCGGTTCGGCACGCGAACCGCAACCTTGAGCACGGCCCGAGCAAGCTCCCTCCGCGTCACATCTAGAAGTCGTCGGGCGTCCGGATCCGGTCCCGGATCCACGTCCCGGCCTCCTTGAGCCGGTCCGTCCCGAACGAGCCGCTCGAGCAGGTCCCCTCCGTGAACACCGCGCCGGACCGATGGTCGTCCGAGAAGTTCCAGTTCACCCAGCTGATCTTCTTCGACTCCGCCAGGTCGAGGTACCGCTGCGACATGGCGAAGTCGTTCGCACCCTCACCGGCGTAGTCCTGGGTGCCGAACTCCGTGATGAACATGGGTATCTGGTCCGCGGCGCGAGAGAGCGCGTCCAGGTACAGCTCCCTGTGCGACGCGGCATAGAAGTGGAACGTGTACATCACGTTCGAGGCGTCGACCGGGTTGTTCACGATCTCGGACTCGTCCGACTCGTCCGAGACACCCAGCGAGGACCATCCGGGCGTACCCAGCAGGACGACGGCGTCCGGGTCCTGCGCCCGGACGACCGGGAGGATCTGCTCGTGGTAGCTCTTGATCTCCGGCCACGGCACCGAACCGGGAATCTCGCCGCTGTTGGGCTCGTTCGCGACCTCGTAGATGATGTTGTTCTTGCCGCTGTTCCGCTCGGCGATGTCGGTGAAGAACGTCTTGGCGCGCTCCAGGTTGTAGTTGGGGTCGCCCGGGTCGAGCATGTGCCAGTCGACGATGGCGTACATGCCGCGCGCCGTGAGCATGTCGATGTACTCGTTCACCAGGGCCGTGAACCGCGCCGGGTCGGTCTCGTAGCCGCCCTCCTGCACGTAGGTGGAGATGCGCATGACGTCCGCGTTCCAGTCGTACGCGAGGGTGTCGAGCGAGGCGTCGGTGATGCACTGGGAGTACCATTGGGTACCGTGCGTGCTCATCCCGCGCAGCTGGATCTGGTTGCCGTGCTCGTTGCACAGGTTGACGCCACAGACGCTGAGCTGACCGTTGGCCGCGACCGGCGTGCCCGCTTCCGGCTCCGGCTCCGGCTCCGGCTCCGGGTCCGGGTCAGGTGTCGGCCCGCCGTCGCACGTGCCGTCGTGCGTCCAGAGCGTGGGCGTCGACGCCGGGTTCCAGCCCGCACCAGGGTGCGCGGTGTGCGCCATGGTCGCGGTGTAGCCGCTTCCCTCGTAGGTCACCTGGTCACCGGCTCGGTAGCTCGTGCCCTCGGCCCAGGCAGGTGCGGAACAGGCGGCGGTGACGGCGGTGGCCGTCCAGATCGGGACGAGCGCCGTTCCTATCGCCAGCATCGCGGCCGTGAGAAGGGCGACGATGATCGGTGCGCGGCGTAGGACCATGATGAGACCACCTCTGTTCGCGGACGGAGCCGTGGCAGGCTGTGGCGGTTTCACCCACCTGCCGGCCGCATGGACGCTAGCAAGGCGGGTGGTCCGGCGGCATCGGGGATTCCCACACCGTGCCGGTACACCCATCGCGGGGGCGCACCGATCAGCCCGAGGAAGGGTGCCGCGGAATGACATAGTGTCGGCCCGTCCCCTCCGGACCATCCAGATCCGGTTCCCGCACCCGAGGTGGGCCCATGACTGTTCCTCTCACCCTGCGCACGCCCTCGCGTGGCGCCGACCAGCCGCAGGCCCCGGACCGTCCGGTCCTGGACGCGGCCCTCGACCGGCTGGAGGACGCCGGCGGCAGCACCCCCGACCGGGCCGACGCCGAGGTGCTCCTGCACGCGCGCGGCGCGGACCTGGACCGGCTCCTCGCGGTCGCCGGTGCGATGCGCGACACGGGGCTGACGGCGGCCGGCCGGCCGGGCGTCATCACGTACTCGCGCAAGGTGTTCGTGCCGCTGACGCACCTGTGCCAGGACCGGTGCCACTACTGCATCTTCGTGCAGTCGCCCGGCAAGCTCGCCAAGGCGGGCATCTCGCCGTACATGGAGGCCGACGCCGTCCTGGAGGTCGCCCGGCAGGGCGCCGAGCTGGGCTGCAAGGAGGCTCTGCTCACCCTCGGCGACCGCCCGGAGAACCGCTGGCCGGTGGCCCGGCAGTGGCTCGACGACCACGGCTACGCCTCGACCCTCGACTACGTCGGCCACATGGCCCGCCTGATCCTGGACGAGACGGGCCTGCTGCCGCACCTCAACCCCGGCGTCATGTCGTGGGCCGAGCTGCAACGGCTCAAGCCGGTCGGCCCCTCGATGGGGATGATGCTGGAGACCACGTCGTCCCGGCTGTGGACGGAGAAGGGGCAGGCGCACTTCGGCTCCCCCGACAAGGACCCGGCCCTGCGGCTGCGCGTGATCGAGGACGCCGGCCGCTCCCGCATCCCGTTCACCACGGGCATCCTGCTCGGCATCGGCGAGAACTACGCCGAGCGCGTGGACTCGGTCCTGGCGCTGCGGGACGCGCACGCCCGGCACGGCCACGTGCAGGAGGTCATCGTGCAGAACTTCCGCGCGAAGTCCGCCACGGCCATGATGGGCGCCGTCGACCTGGACACCCAGGAGTACGCGGCCGCCGTCGCCGTCACGCGCGTGCTGCTCGGCCCGGGGATGCGGGTGCAGGCACCGCCCAACCTGACCGACGCCGCCGAGCTCCAGCTCCTGGTCCGCGCCGGCATCGACGACTGGGGCGGCGTCAGCCCGCTCACCCCCGACCACGTCAACCCCGAGCGGCCCTGGCCGCAGATCGAGGACCTGGCGCGGCTCACCGGCGAGGGCGGGTACACGCTGCGCGAGCGTCTCACCGCGCACCCGCACTACCTCCGCGAGGCCCGGGACGGCGCGGACTGGCTCGACGACCGCCTCCGCGCCCGCGTCCTCTCCCTCGCGGACGACTACGGTCTGGCCCGCCACGACGCCCTCCCCGCCAGCTCGTTGAGTGCTGGGTATTTGCGCCTTTCGAGCCCGGAAGAGCGCAAATACCCAGCACTCAACGGGGCGGGGCGGGGGCTGGCACGGCTGGTCGGGGACGTCGCTGCCGATCCTGCGGGGGCGGACGACAGTGCCTGGGTCGAACTGCTCGGGGCCGACGGCGCCGACCTCGAAGAGCTCACAGCCCTCGCGGACCAGGTGCGCCGCGAGCGGGTCGGCGACACCGTCACGTACGCGGTGAACCGGAACATCGACGCGTCACTGGGTCTCCCGCCCGAGCGGGTCGCGGAGCTCGCGGCGGAGGCCGTGTCGCTCGGCGCCACGGAGGTGTGCGCGCAGGGGATGCCGCCGGCGGCGTCGGGCGCGGACGGCTACCTCGGCTTGGTCCGGGCCGTACGACGGGGCGGCCCCGGCCTGCACCTGCACGCCTTCCGCCCGGCCGAGCTGGCCGACGGCGCCGCCCGCGCCGGCCTGCCCCTGGCCGGCTGGCTCGCGGAGCTGCGCGAGGCCGGCCTCGACACCGTGCCGGGCACGGGCGCGCGCATCCTGGACGACCGGGTCCGCGCCCTGCTCACTGGCGGGACCGACATCCCGGCCGAGCAGTGGGTCGAGCTCGTCACCGCCGCCCACACGGCAGGTCTGCGGTCCACCGCGACGATCGTGTACGGGCACGTCGAGTCGGCGCGCGACCAGGTACGGCACCTCCGCACCCTGGCCGGCGTGCAGGACGCGACCGGCGGGTTCACGGAGCTCATCCCGATGCCGTGGCTGCCGACGGAGTCGCCGGTCACGGTCCCCGGCGCCCGCGTCGCGACCCTGCGCGAGAGCCGCGCCCTGCACGCGGTGGCGCGGCTGCTGCTCGCCGGGCGGATCGACCACGTCCAGGCGGCGTGGACGAAGCTCGGCATGCGCGGCGCGCAGCTCGTGCTCGCGGGCGGCGCGGACGACCTGGGCGGCGTGCTGCTCGACGGCGTTCTGGACCCGGATGCCGGACCCGAGCAGGGCCGGGAGCTCACGGTCGCGGACGTGACGCGGCTCGCCGCCGAGCTGGGCCGGCCCGTGCGGCAGCGCACGACCACGTACGAGCAGGTGGGGTGACGGGCACGGACCAGCGGACGGGCACGGCCGCGCCCACGGACGTGGACGTCGCGGTCGTGGGCGCCGGGCTCGCCGGGGTCGGCCTCGGTGCCCGGCTCCGGCGCGCCGGGCGCACCGGCTTCGCGGTCCTGGAGCGGGCCGACGACGTCGGCGGGACCTGGCGCGACAACGTGTACCCGGGCGTCGCGTGCGACATCCCGAGCGCCCTGTACTCCTACTCCTTCCTGCCCCAGCCGGCCTGGTCGCGGGTGTTCGCGCCGGGCGCCGAGATCCACCGGTACGTCCAGGACGTCGCACGGAGCGAGGGGCTGGCCCCGCACCTGCGCCTCGGCACCGCACTCACGGGCGCTCGCTGGCACGACGACGAGGCGGCGTGGCACCTGACGACGTCCCGTGGCCCGCTGACCGCCCGGGCGCTGGTGACAGCCGTCGGCCGGCTCAGCGAGCCGCGCGTTCCCGACCTCCCGGGCCTCGGCACCTTCCCTGGCCGCGTGTTCCACTCCGCCCGGTGGGACCGGGACCTGCCCGCCGGGCTGCGGGTCGGCGTGGTCGGCACGGGCGCCAGCGCCGTACAGCTCGTGCCGGAGCTCGCGCGCCGGGCGGCCTCCGTCGTCGTGCTGCAGCGCACGCCGCCCTGGGTGCTGCCGCGCGGTGACCGGGCGTACGCGCCCGGCGAGCCCCGGCCGGACCGGGCGGCGCTCGCGGCGGAGGCCGACCAGCTGTTCGCCGCGCGCCTGGCCGGCTCCGCGGCGGAGGCCGAGCTGCGCGAGCGCGCGGAGACGCACCTGCGCGCCCAGGTGCCCGACCCGGCGCTGCGCGCGGTGCTCACGCCGGACTACGCGGTGGGCTGCAAGCGGGCGCTGTTCAGCGACGACTGGTACCCGGCCCTGCAGCAGCCGCACGTCACGCTGGAGCCGAGCGCGCCGGTCGCGGTCGAGGGCTCCACGCTGGTCGCGGCGTCCGGGGCGCGGCACGAGGTGGACGTGCTGGTGCTGGCCACGGGGTTCGAGACCACGCGGCCGCCGTTCGCGCACCTGGTGGCGGGCCGCGACGGGCAGACGCTCGCCGAGCACTGGGCCGACGGCATGACCAGCCATGCCTCGACGGTCGTGCACGGGTTCCCGAACCTGTTCGTGCTGGACGGCCCCAACGCCGGCCTCGGCCACCACTCGGCCCTCGAGGTGATCGAGGCGCAGATCGGCTACGTGCTCGGCGCGCTCGACCACCTGGACCAGGTCGGTGGCCCGTTGGAGGTCTCGGCGGCGGCCGAGGCCGCGTACACGCGGGAGATCGACCGGCGGGCCGCCGACACCGTGTGGCTGCGCGGCGGGTGCCGCAGCTGGTACGTCGACGAGCGCTCGGGGCGGCTCACCCTGCTCTGGCCGGCCCGCGCGGCGGAATTCCGCGACCGCTTCGCCCGGTTCGACCCGACCCCGTTCGCCCGCGCTGCGGGGCTGGTTCGGGTGGTCGGTAAAAGGTCAGGTGATCGGCAGCCCGAGTTGCCGATCACCTGACGTTCTGCCGACCACCCGCCCCCACGGCCTGTCAGCCCGGGGCCAGGCCGTTCTGGTACGCCCAGACGACCGTCTGGAGGCGGTCGCGCGTGCCCACCTTGGCCATCGCCCGGCCGAGGTGGGACTTCACGGTGCTCGTCTCGACGACGAGCTCCTCCGCGATCTCCGCGTTCGACAGCCCGCGGGCGAGCTGCCGCACGATCTCGGCCTCGCGCGCCGTGAGCTCCGCCGCCGCGTCGACGGCAGGGGCGGGCGGAGCCTTGCGCCGGGCGAACTCGGTGATCACCCGGTGGGTCACCGCCTGGTCGATGAGGCCGTGCCCGTCGGCGAGCCGCCGGACAGCGTCGATCAGCTCCTCCGGCTCGCAGTCCTTGAGGATGAACCCGCCGGCCCCGGCCTCCAGCGCACCGAAGACGTACTCGTCGAGGTCGAACGTGGTCACGACCAGCACGGCGGGCGTCGTCGTGCCCGCTCCAGCGCCGCCGGCCACGATCTCGCGCGTCGCGGCCAGGCCGTCCCCGCCGGGCATGCGCACGTCCATGCAGACGACGTCGGGGCCGTGCCGGCGGGCGAGCTCGACCGCCGTCGGACCGTTCGAGGCCTCCGCGACCACCTCGATGTCGTCGGCCTGCTCCAGGAGGAACCGGAAGCCAGCCCGGACCACCGCCTGGTCGTCGACGAGCATGACCCTGATCATCCCTGTCCCCCTTCGGCGAGCACGGACGTGCCCGCAGTACCCTGCGACACCGTACTCGCGGGCTCGTGGTGGAGCGGCAGCGTCAGCAGGACCCGCCAGCCGCCGGACGGCGCGGCACCGGTCGTGAGCGTCGCGCCGACCAGCTGCGCCCGCTCCCCCATCCCGACCAGCCCCATACCCCGGCGCGCCGAGTCCGTCGGGGTCCCACCGGCGGCGTGCGCGTTGACCACCTCGAGCGAGACCATGCGCTCCCCGAAGCGCACCGTGATCCGCACGGCGGCGCCGGGAGCGTGCTGGCGGGCGTTGGACAGCGACTCCTGGGCCACGCGGTAGAACGCGGCGTCCGCGATCGGTGCGAGGTCGCGCCGCGTGCCCTCCCGGGCCAGGTCGACGGTGGTGCCGAGCGCACGCGCCGTCCGGACGAGCCCGTCGAGCGCGCCGAGGCCCGGTGGCGGGGCATCGTGCGCGTCGCCGTGCCCCTCGGGGTCCTGGCGCTCGCGGAGCACCCCGACGATCAGGCGGAGGCTGTCGAGCGTCTCCTTGCCCTGACCCCGGATCCACGCGGTGCCCTTCTTGGCGGCCGCCGGGTCGCTGTCGATCTGCCGTTCGACAGCGGCCGCCTGCACGACCAGGCCGGACAGGTGGTGCGCTGCGACGTCGTGCAGCTCACGGGCCATCCGGGACCGTTCCGCGACGATGGCCGCCTCGGTGGTCGCCCGCTGGGTCCGGATCAGGTCGGCGGCTCGCAGCCGGAGCAGGTCGACGTAGCTACGGCGGGTCGCCACCGCGCCTCCGACGAGTGCCCCGACGACGTACGCCAGCATGCCCTGGAGGAGGTTGAGGGTGACGGGTAGCAGAGGGCTGACCCCCGCCGCCGCGCTGACCAGGAGCGCCGTGAACACTCCTACCGACACCGCCGCGCCGGTGATCGCGACGGCGCGGCGGGGCGGGAGGAGCGTGCCGACGGTGTAGGCGGCGATGAACTGCGGTATCCCGCCGTTCGACATGTCGGGCGGCGCCGCCGCGATGATGACGACCTGGCACGCGACGACGAGACCCAGACAGAGGACCGGCCGGACCCGGCGCAGGACGAGCGGCAGCGCCTGGGCGCACGAGGCGATCGTGAGCACGACACCCTGCACCGAGCCGATCTCGACGCCCTCCATCCTGAGCACGAGCTCGAAGAGCACTGCCATCATGCCGGCCGTCACGAGCATGACCAGAGCGGCCAGCAGGCCGTCCTGCGCGATCCGCCCGGTCACGCCGAGCCGGGCGAGCATCGAGCTGAGCCGGCTCGTGCGCGGCGGGATGGGTACGTCGTCGAACACCGTGGGGCCGTCCGTCGTGGGCATCGTCAGTACGATACAGACGGCGCGAGCAGGCGGAACTCGAACGCGAACCAGGCGATTCCGGCCAGGGCGAGCACCACGAGCACCAGACCGAGCACCCGGCGCCAGCCGTGCTTGTGCCGGACGGCGCCGACGAGCTGCAGCACCGCGGGGACCAGTCCGAGCACACCGATCCCCTGCAGCACCTGGAGCTGGCGCAGCGAGAACTCGGAGACGTCCTCCAGGCTCATCACGGTCATGACGGTGACGGCCCAGCCGGCCAGGGCCAGCACCGCGGAGACCACACCGACCTTCGCGAGGATCCGGGTCACGCGCCCGGTGCCCTCGGGGCGAGACCGGTGCCGTACGCGCCGGACGATCGCACCGACCGGCCAGGCGATGGCCGTCACGAGCAGGATCAGGGCCGACATCCCGAGCACCGGGACCACCACGGAGGGAACTCGCTCGGGCTGGGACGGGAGCAGGGCGAAGGCACCCTCGTACCCGATGGCCTCGACCTCGCCGTCGGCGACGCGCATGGCGATGGTGCGCTGGCCGCCGACCTCACGCCAGACCCAGGGCTCCACCTCCTCGTACAGGGCGGGCGACGCGCTGGCGGGTCCGGGGGTGAGCAGCAGGCGGCCGTCGTCCCGCGCGGTGACCTGAGTGGTGCTGAAGGCGTCGAGCGCCGCGAGGAACGTGCTGTGCATGCTGCGCGAGGCGACGTAGCTGCCCGCGGCGATCGCCGCGTGCTCCTTGGTCGTCGCTTCGTCGACGGTGCTGGCCGCCGGGGCGGAGCCCGCGGGGAAGTAGCGGTCCGTGAAGCCCTCCAGCACGGCCCTGCGCAGCTCGAGCGTGGCGTAGCCGGTGTGCCCGGTGCTGTTGAACGAGACGAAGATGCCCGCGCGCTCGTCCGGGTAGATCTGGAGGTGCGAGTGGAAGTAGTTGGTGTCCCCGCCGTGACCGACGATCCGGTGGCCGTTGCGGCTCTCGTCGAAGAACCCGAGCGCCATCCGGGGGGCCGCAGCCAGGTTGCCGAGGGACCGCTCGTCGAGCGCCGGAGCGTGCATGAGCTCGAGCGTCTCGGGCTCCAGGAGCGACCCCGCGCCCGGCTCGCCCAGCTGGGCCAGCATGAAGCGTGCCATGTCAGGTGCTGAGGCGGTCAGTGCTCCGGCAGGCGGTGTCCCGACGATCTCGAACGGCCCCGGGCCCTCCGCCGACGTGTTGTATCCCTGGGAGATCTGCTCGCTCAGCGCGTCGGGCAGTGGCTGCTCGAAGGTCGACGACGTCATCCCGGTCGGCTCGAAGATGTTGCGCTCGACGTACTCCTCGAACGGCACGCCGCTGATGCGCTCGACGATGTAGCCGGCCAGGGCGTTGCCGTAGTTCGAGTAGGCGGGGACCGTGCCCGGCTCGTAGATCTGCTCCGGGGGCTCTTCGACGAGGGCGTCACGAAGTACCGGCGAGACGCCGCCCGAGCCGATGAGCCCGCCGATCCGCTCCTCGAAGCCCGCTGTGTGGGTCAGCAGGTGCCGCAGCGTGATCGGCTCGTCGAAGTTCCGCGGCACCTCGAAGTCGAGGTACTCGCCGATGTCGGTGTCCAGGTCGACGTCGCCGCTCTCGACGAGCTGCATCGCGGCGGTGGCGGTGAACAGCTTCGACACCGATCCCGGCCGGAACAGCGTGGTCTCCGGATCGACCGGCACGGGCTCGCCGCCCGTCGTGCCGGTGTCGGAGTGTCCGTAGCCGCGGGTGGTGACCACCTTGCCGTCGTCGACGACGGTGACGACGCCGCCGGCGATGCCTGCGCTCTCGAGCGCGGCGGGCAGCATGCCGTCGAGCCAGGCGTCGACGTCGGTCCGGTTCAGGGTGTGCTCACCGGCCGGGGCGGAGATGGGCGGGGGCGGCGTCGGCCCGGCGGCGTCCGACTCGGCGGCGGCCGCGCTCGGGGCGCCGGCCGCGACGGTGAGGGCGAGCAGGCCAAGGGTCGCGAGCGCTGCGCGGCCGCGCCGGCCGTGCTGCCTCGGGTGGCCCGGCGAGCGGCGTTCCGGCCGCTCGGCGGGTGTCTGGTAAAGGGACGAGTACATCGTCGCGCTCCTCGCGCTCGGCAGGTGTTCGGGCTGGTCCGGAGGCTTTCTCCCGGACGACCCAAGCCTGTCGAGAACCCCGCGGCGCCACATCGGGCACGGGTGCCCACTTCACCTACGACCTTTGGCGGAGGCGGCGCGCCCGCCCCTACCCCGGAAGGTGACCATGTATCTGCTGCCAGTCACCGCCGGTTTCTGGCAGCAGGTACATGGTCATCCGTTCAGTGCGCCGCGTAGCCGCCGTCGACCAGGTGATAGCTGCCGGAGATGAAGGACGCCTCGTCACTGAGGAGGAAGAGCGTCAGCGCCGCGACCTCCTTGTCCGTCCCGAGCCGCTTGGCGGCGTGCTCGTTCTCGAGCGCGGCCAGCGCCTCCTCGCTCAGCGAGGACCGCACGAGCGGGGTGTCGATGAAGCCGGGGCCCACGGCGTTGGTGCGCACGCCCTGCTCCGTGTACTCGAGGGCAGCCACCTTGGTCAGCCCGACGAGCGCGTGCTTGCTGGTCACGTACGCCGCGTTCTCGGCGATACCCACGGAGCCCAGCACGGAGGCCATGTTCACGATGGCGCCGCCGCCGGCCGCCACCATGGCGGGGAGCTGGTAGCGCAGGCCGTAGAAGACGCCGTCGAGGTCGACCGCCCGCACCCGGTCCCATGCCTCGATGTCGTAGTCGCCGATCTTGGCGGGCGGCGCGCCGATGCCGGCGTTGTTCACGGCGAGCCGCAGCTCCCCGTACCGCTCGACGGCGAAGTCGACAGCGGCGCGCGACTGGTCGGGGTCGGTGGTGTCCTGCTCGAAGGCCACCGCGGTGCCGTCGGCGCCGGTGATCTCGTCGACCACCTGCTGCGCGCCGTCGAGCTTGATGTCGGTGACCACGACGGAGGCGCCCTCCGCGGCGAGCTGCCGGGAGATCTCCGCACCGATGCCGCTGCCACCGCCCGTGACGATCGCTGCCTTGCCCTGGAACCTGTTCCCCGTCGTCATGCTGCTCACTCCTCGGCGCTCTGGTCCGACGGCGCGGCGCCGTCCCCTCAGTTCTAACCCGCGACGGGCTCGGTCACCTGCGGGCGCTGTCGGACAGGGGAGACGGCGAGCGCCTATCCTCCGGACATGAGCCGGCGGCCACGCGCGAGCCTCGGCAGGGTGCTCGACGATCTCGGAGCCACCCTGCTCGACGTCGTGCGCGAAGGCCCCGACGCGGGGCGCGAGGTGGGCGGCCTGGTGATCCACGACCCGCTCGACGAGGCCGGGTACCCGCCGCACGCCCTCGTCCTCGGGGTAGGCCTGGCCGCACCGGACGACGTCGCGGCGCTGCTGCGCCGCCTGGGCGAGCACGGCGCGACGGCGCTGGTCGTGCGGGAGCCGGTGCCGGCCGCGGCAGCCGTGCTGGACGCCGCCGACGCGAGCGGCGTCGCGCTGCTGGGCCTGAGCCGCGGTGCGACATGGGCCCAGCTCGCGGCGCTGCTGCGGACCGTGCTGGCAGAGGGCGACGTGGGCGTGGACGACGCCGAGTCCCTGGGCGGGCTGCCGTCGGGCGACCTGTTCGCGGTGGCGAACGCCGTCGCCGCGCTGCTGGACGCGCCGGTGACCATCGAGGACCGCAGCTCGCGCGTGCTCGCGTTCTCCGTGCGGCAGGACGAGGCCGACGACTCGCGCGTGGAGACCGTCCTGGGTCGCCGGGTACCCGAGCGCTACGCGCGGATGCTCACCGAGCGGGGAGTGTTCCGCGACCTGTACCGCAGCTCGGACCCGGTCAGGGTCGATCCCCTGCCCATCGGGTACGCGGGCCTGACGATGCCGCGCGTGGCGATCGCGGTGCGCGCGGGCGACGAGGTGCTCGGGTCGATCTGGGCCGCCATGGACGCCCCGCTCGACGACCGGCGCATCGCCTCCCTGCGCGACGCCGCGAAGCTGACGGCGCTGCACCTCCTGCGGGTGCGCGCGGGCTCGGACGTGCGGCGGCGGATCCGCACCGACCTGCTGAGCACCGCGCTGGAGGGCGGCACCGGAGCCCGCGAGGCGCTCGAACGGCTCGGGCTGGGCAGTCAGGCGGTGGTCGCGCTCGGGGTCACGGCCCGGCCCGACGACGACGAGCGGTCCGTCGCGGGCGACGTCGTCGAGGCGAGCGAGCGCGAGCGGCTGTCCGACGCGTTCGCGCTGCACCTGCAGTCGGCGCACCCGGCGTCGGCGGTGGCGCTGATCGGTGACGTCGCCTACGGGCTGCTGCCGTGCGGGCCCGACGGCGAGGAACGGGCCGAGCGCATCGCGCGGGCGTTCGTCGAGAAGGTGGGCCGGCGGACCGCCGCCGTGGCAGCGGTGGGGCCGGTCGCACCGAGCGCGGGTGGTGTGGCCCGGTCCCGGGAGGTGGTCGACCGGGTGCTGCGGGTGCTGCGCGCGGGCGACGCGCGGGATACCGACGGGCCTCGGGTGGCCCGGTTCGCCGACGTCCAGGCGGCGTCGCTGGTCTTGGAGCTGCGCGATGTGGTCGCGGCCCGCGGGGACACGATCGCGGGGCCGCTGGCCAGGCTCGTGGAGTACGACGCCGAGCACGGCGCGGGCCTGGTCGCGACCCTGCGGGCCTGGCTGGACGCCTTCGGGGACGTGACGGCGGCGGCCGCGGCGGAGTTCGTGCACCCCAACACGTTCCGGTACCGGCTGCGCCGGGTGGCCCAGGTCGGTGGGATCGACCTCGACGACCCGGAGGCCCGGTTCGGTGTGCTGCTCCAGCTCCGGGTGATGGGGCCGGGAAGCTAGACGTGCCTCGGAGCCGGTTCAGTCCAGCGGCACCCATTCCGTCGCGGTGGTGAACTCGTCGAGCAGGTCCGGGAGCGGCGTCACGCCGAGGCCCGGGCCTGCCGGCACGGCGATGTGGCCGTCGTCGAGCACGAACGGCTCGGTGATGTCGGTGCGGTAGAACCGGCCGGACCCCGAGATGTCGCCCGGCAGCGTGAACCCGGGCAGGGCAGCGAGCGCCGCGTTGGCCGCACGGCCGAGCCCGGTCTCCAGCATGCCGCCGCACCAGACGGCGACGCCGTGCGCGACGGCGAGGTCGTGGATGCGCCGCGCCTCCAGATACCCGCCGACGCGCCCCGGCTTGATGTTGATGATGGAGCAGGCGCCGAGCGTGATCGCGGCGGCGGCGGTCTGCGCGGAGACTATCGACTCGTCGAGGCACACCGGTGTCGTGATGCGGCGGGCGAGCTCGGCATGGCCCAGCACGTCCTCCTCCTCGAGCGGCTGCTCGATCAGCAGCAGGTCGAAGGGGTCCAGCCGCGCGAGGTGCCGGGCGTCACCGAGGGTGTAGGCGGTGTTGGCGTCGACCTGCAGCAGCACGTCGTCGCCGAACCGCTCCCGCACGGCCCGGACGGGCTCGATGTCCCAGCCGGGCTCGATCTTCAGCTTGATCCGCACGTAGCCCTCGGCGAGGTAGCCGTCGACGGCGTCGAGCAGGGCGGGGACCGAGTCGTGGATGCCCACCGACACGCCGCTCGGCACCCGGTCGACGACGGCGCCCAGCTCGCCGGCGAACGACCGGCCCAGGGCGCGCAGCTCGGCGTCGAGCACTGCCATCTCCAGGGCCGCCTTGGCCATGCGGTGCCCCTTGATCGGCGCCAGGGCATGGCCGACGTCGGACGCGGTGATGCCGACCGTGCCGCCCGGCCGCCGGGCGGACTCCTGGTACCGGCCCAGGGCGGGCATCAGGAACCGGCGCAGCACGGCGGCGGCAGCGTCCACGTACTCCGAGGAGTACAGCGGTTCGGCCATCGCGACGCACTCGCCCCAGCCCTCCGCGCCGTCGGTCACGGCGCGGAGCAGGAGGATGTCGCGCTCGCGCTCCGTGCCGAACGACGTCCGGAACGGTGCCACGAGCGGCATGGTGATCCTGCGCAGCTCGACTCCCTGCAGCTTCACGGGTTGGCTCCTTCGGTCTGGGTACGAGGCTGGGTATCAGTCTGGGTATGGATCAGGTAGCCGTGCGCGCGGTCGTACCCGACGGCGGAACCGGCGGCCAGGTACGGCCCCAGGCTCTCGCGCACCCGCAGCCGCCACTCGTGGGCGGCTGCCGGGTCCGCGACGCGCAGCCGTTCGATGTCGAGGGGCACCGGCACGACGGCGTCCGGCACGGCTCCCCCCGCCCCAGCGGCGTCCGGCACGGCTCCGCCCGGCCTCAAGCCGTCCGGTAACCCCGCCCGGCCGGAACCGCAGGCCGCGGCCACCGCCGGGGCTCGCAGGTCCCACCGGACCAGGACCCGGTCGGTGTCCTCGTCGCCGTTGATGGCGTCGGACATGGGTCCGTAGAAGTTCGTCAGGTACTCGGCGGGCCGGGCCGCGAGCTTGTTGATGTTGAAGTGCGCGTTGCGCGCCACGAGCGGGTCGTACGTCCAGGCGATCTCGTCCACGTCGAGGGCGAGCGCCCACGCGCGCTGGTGCACCTTGAGCGCGAAGCCGACGCCCCGGCCACCGGTCCCCGGAGTCACCCCGGCGATATGGCTGTGCAGCGAGCGCTGCCCCGGCGCCGCGTGGAACGCCACGCACGCGCCGACCAGCGCGCCGTCGCGGAACGCACCGCCCACATAGCTCTGCGTCTTGCTGAACGCCCGCAGCAGCTCCGTCGAGACCGACGGCTTGCCCCAGATCGTCGTGAACAGGTCGCCGACGGCGGCCAGCTCGGTCAGGCCCGACACCTCGCGGACCGTGACCTCGGCTGCCCGGGCCGCCGCCTCGGCGTCCCGGGCCGCCTGCGCGGTGAACGGGTCGCTCACCGTGCGACCTCCGGCACGGCCCCCGGCGCAGCTCCCGGCGCAGCCTCCGGAACGGCTCCAGGCACGCCCCCCGGCACAGCCTCCGGAACGGCCTCCGAGACCGCCTCCGGCGCCGCCACCTCAGGGACCGGCTCCGGGACGGCCGCCTTCGGCGTGGCCCGGGCGCCGAAGTGGAGGTACTCCTCGCCCGTCGCCAGGGAGTAGAACGTGACCGGCGCCCACGTCTGCATCCCCTCGGGGCGCACGACGTAGAGCCCCTCGGAGACCGGGACCAGCGGGTACTCCTCGACCGGCTCCTCCTGCAGCTCGGCGAGGGGGCCGAGCAGCTCGGTGCGCAGCCGCGGGCCGGCGGCGCCGTCCAGCACGTCCATCCGCACCGACTCCCGCCGGTAGGTACCGAGGTACGGCGTGATGTCCGTCGTGACGGGCGCCTCCGGGGGCGCGAGCGACCGCGGCATCTCGACGTCCGCCAGCTCGGCGAAGATCTCCCGGTAGAGCTCCTCGTACAGGTCGCGCGTGTTGCCGCCGTTGGTGAGCAGCGTGACGGCGAGTCCCTCCTCCGGCAGCATCCGCAGGAACGCCGCCTGCCCGATCGTGTTGCCGTCGTGCCCGATCAGCCGGCGGCCGTCCCACCCGAAGCGGATCCAGCCAAGGCCCCAGGAGTCCCCGAGCGAGTACTTGTCGGGCAGGTCGGCGTGCAGCTCCGCCATGTCCACCGTGCTCTGCGCCGACAGCAGGCGGGTGCCGTCCGCCGCCACGCCGCCGGTCAGGTGCAGGCGCGCGAACGCGAGGACGTCGGCGACCGGCGCAGTGATGAGCCCCGCCGGTCCCATCGGTCGCGGCAGGCCCCATACGGGCGCGACGTGCTGGGCACCGCCCAGCTCCACGTGCCCGACGGCGGCGCCGTGCAGCAGCGCCTCCTCCGGCAGCGTGACCGTGCGCGGCAGGCCGAGCGGGCCGAACAGCTTCTCCCGCATCGCGGTGTCCCACGTCTTGCCGGTGACCTGCTCGATGATCCGGCCCAGCACCGAGAACCCGGAGTTGCAGTAGGACCAGGTGACGCCCAGCGGGTGGTTCTGCGGCGCGTCGGCGAGGAGCGCCACGTACTTCTCGATGGCGTCGTCGCCGCGGCCCGTGTCCGTGAAGATGTCGCCGTCGATGCCGCTGGTGTGCGTGAGCAGGTGCCGAACGGTCACGCGGGCCGTCACCTCAGGGTTCGACAGCGCGAAGTCCGGCAGGATCATGGCCACGGGCGTGTCCAGGGTGAACGCGCCCTCGTCCACCAGGATCATCACCACGGTCGCGGTCCAGACCTTGCTGATGGAGCCGATCTGGAAGATCGAGTCCACGCCGGCTGGCTGCCCCGTGGCCAGGTTCAGCACGCCGGTCGCCGCCTGGACCAGATCGTCCGGACGCCCGCCCCCGCCCACCCGGAGGATGCCGAGCTGCGCACCGGGCACGTCGTGCTTCTCGGCGAGGGCGGTCAGGCGCCGCTCCCAGTGCGCGACGTCGATCGCCGGGCGCGCGCGGTCGCCGTCGAGCACGTGCTGGTCGAGCCAGGCGACGATCCGCCGGCCGAAGTCCAGGCGGTGCGACGGGCGTCCGGCGAGCGGGAAGATGTGGCTGCCGCCCGGGTAGAGCACGAGCCGCGTGGGCACGCCGCGCTCGCGCAGGGCGGTGTGCCACTGCTGCGCCTGGCCCACCGGGCAGCGCAGATCGTCACCGCCGTGCAGCACGAGGGTCGGGGTGGACACCTGGTCCACCCGCGTGAACGGCGACATCTCGGCCAGGCGGGCGGCGCCGGCGCCCCAGGGGAACGCCCCGAGCTCGTGCTCGCTCATGAAGTGCGCCTCGTCCGACGTGCCGCCCATGCTGGACAGGTCGGCCACCACGCCGCCCGCCACCGCCGCGGCGAACCGGTCGTCGTGGGCGGTGAGGTAGCAGGTCATGAACCCGCCGTAGCTGTATCCGCCGACGGCGAGCCGGTGCGGGTCCGCGAACCCCTCGGCCACCAGGGCGTCGACCGGCTCCAGGAAGTCCTTGGCGTCGACGGTGCCCCAGCCGCCGAACACGGCGTCGTAGAACCCGGCGCCGTACCCGTCGCTCCCACGCGGGTTGACGAGCAGCACACCCCAGCCGCGGGCCACCAGGTCGTGGTGGTACAGGTGCAGCTCGTCGGCGGCGCCGTTCCAGGCGTTGTGCGGGCCGCCGTGGATGTCCACGTACAGCGGGCGGGGGCCCGCGTCGCCCGCGGCGTCGTCCTCCGAGGCGTGGCAGAGCCATGCCTGTACCCGGGTGCCGTCCGAGATCTCGAACCAGCGCTCCTCGCGCACGTACCCGACGGCGTCACCGAGCGAGGCGCCGAGGCTCGTCACGCTGGTCTCGCGGTCGCCCTCCCCGAGGGCGACGGTCACCACCTCGCCGAACGAGTCGGGTGTGGTGAGCACGACGGCGGCCGTGCCACCCGCGACGGAGAGCCCGGAGACCACCCGGCCCGCGCCGCCCAGCACGAGCCGCGGGGCCGCACCGCCCGCGAGCGGCACCGAGTACAGGTGGGTGCAGCCGTGGTCCCGCACGCAGAACAGCACGTCGTCGCCCACCACCACCGGCGCTGCGCCCGGGTAGGCGGGCGCGCCCGCCATGACGTTGCGGTCCAGCGGGGCGGCCAGGTCGACGGGCTCGGCCGCGGCCCTGCCGCCGTCGTCGAGCGGCACCCGCAGCAGGCCCGCGTGCCCACGCGGGGCGCCCGGATAGCCCACCACCAGGAGGTGCTTCCCGTCCGGGGTGAACGAGACGCTGCCGGCCAGGCCGTCGGCGAGCGCGACCAGGACGGCCACTGCCTTGTGGTCGGTGACGTCCACCGTGTGCACGGCGGAGACGGGGTCCAGGTCGGACGCGCCGTCGGGGCGCGCCGTGAACGCGAGAGTCCCGCCGTCCGGGTGCCAGCCCACGGCGCCCACGTGCGCGTCGCCCGAGCTGACCTGCCGGACCGCGCCCTTCCCGGAGGCCGTACCCGTCCCGGAGGTCGAGCCTGTCGAGACCTCCACCACGTGCGCCTGCATCCGCAGGGTGGGCACCAGCCCGGCTCCGTCGACGGCGTACCCGAGCCCGTCCGTGACCAGCGGCCGGGCCGCGTCGGACCCCGCCGGGTCGACCGGCGCGACGAACGCGATCCGTGCGCCGTCCGGGCTCCACACGGGCGAGCCGGCGCCGAGCGGCAGGTCGGTCACGGCGGTCGCCTCGCCGCCCGCCACGGGCAGGGTCCAGAGTTGGGCCGGGCCGTCGGTGCCCGCGCGCAGGAAGGCGAGCGTGCCGCCGTCGGGCGACCAGGCGGGTGACGTGTCCGCACGGCCGTGCGTGAGCCGGCGCGGCTCGGCGCCACCCGCTCCCGCGAGCCAGATGCTGTGCACGGCGGTGTCCGCCTCCGTGTCCAGGGTGCGCACCACGTAGGCGAGCGCGCCGTCCGGCGCGAGCGCCGGCTGGGACGGGACGGCGATCGAGGGCAGGTCCTCGAGGGTCAGGTGACGGGTCACGTCGGTCTCCTTGTGGTCCGGGTGGAATCGATGGTGCCCCCGGTCAGGGGGCCGGTCAGCGGGCTCGGTACGGCCGCCAGCAGGCTGCGCGTGTAGTCGTGCCGAGGATCGCCGAGCACCTGGGCGGTCTCGCCCCGCTCGACGATCCGGCCGCGGTGCAGCACCGCCACTCGGGTGGCGACGTACCGCACGACGGCGAGGTCGTGGGAGATGAAGAGGATGGACAGGCCGAGGTCGCGCTGGAGCTCGCGGACCAGGTTGAGCACCGCTCCCTGGATGGAGACGTCGAGGGCGGACGTGATCTCGTCCGCGACCACGACGCTCGGTCGCGCCGCCAGGGCGCGGGCGATGGCCACCCGCTGCCGCTGACCGCCGGAGAGCTGCCCTGGGTAGGCGCCCGCCCGGTCGGGATCGAGGTGCACCAGCGTGAGCAGGCGCTCCACCTCGGCCCTCGCCGACGCGCGGGCCGCCGCCGACGTCCGGCCGCGTTCGCGGGGGACGGCCTCCGCGACGCTCTCCCCGACGGTCATCCGCGGGTCCAGCGAGGACGCCGGGTCCTGGAAGACCAGCTGGACCGGGCTCGGGCCGGCGGTCCGGCGGCGTCCGCCCACCGGCTCGCCGTCGAGCAGGACCTGGCCGCCGTGCACGGGAGCCAGGCCGACGGCGGCGCGCGCGAGGGTCGACTTGCCCGAGCCGGACTCGCCGACCAGGCCGACGATCTCGCCGGGCGGCACGACCAGGCTCACGCCGTCCACCGCGGTCGTGGTTCGGCGGCCGGCGCCGTAGCGCACCGTCACGTCGTCGAAGCGCAGCTCGCTCATGCGGTCGCCTCCTCGGGGACGGCGGCCGGCAGGTCCTCGCCGGGGCGCCAGCAGGCCACGCCGTCGACCAGCTCGGGCTCCTCGGTGCGGCACCGGGCGTCGGCCAGGGGGCAGCGCGGCGCGAACGGGCACCCGGCCGGCAGGTCGGCGGGGTCCACGGGCCGTCCGGGGATCACGGCGAGGGGTCGGTCCAGGTCGGTCCCCAGGTGGGGGACGGCGGCGACGAGCGCCCGGGTGTAGGGATGCCGGGCGCCCGTCGCGAGCTCGGCGGCCGGCAGGTCCTCGACGACGCGTCCGGCGTACATCACCAGGACGCGGTCGCACACGTCGGCCACCACCGACACGTCGTGGCTGATCAGCAGCAGCGCGACCGCGTCGCGCTCGCGCACCTCGGCCAGCAGGTCGAGCACCTGGCGCTGCACGGTGACGTCCAGGGCGGTGGTGGGCTCGTCGGCGACGATCAGGGCCGGGCTGCCCATCAGCCCCAGCCCGATCATGGCCCGCTGCCGCATGCCGCCGGAGAACTCGTGCGGGTACTGCCCGGCGCGCCGCTCCGGTTCCCCGATCCGCACGGACCGCAGCCGGTCGACGGCGCGGTCCCGCGCCTGCCGGCGGGTCAGCCCGAGGTGGTGGCGGGCGCCCTCGGCGAGCTGGCCGCCCATCCGGCGTACCGGGTTGAACGACGACATGGGGTCCTGGAAGACCATCGCCAGCTCGGTGCCGAGCAGGGTGCGGTGGTCGCCGCTGAGCAGGTCCCGGCCCTGGAACGACAGGCGCCGCGCGGTCACCGTCGTAGGCGGTTCGAGCAGGTCGGCGACGGCGAGCGCGGTGAGCGTCTTGCCCGACCCGGACTCCCCCACCACGCCGACCGCCTCGCCGCGCGCCACCCGGAACGTCACGCCGCGCACCGGCCACGCCGCACCGGCCGCGGTGGGCACGGTGACGACCAGGTCCGCGACGTCGAGCACCAGGTCGGGCCCGGCGTCGTGCTCGACCTCGGCGGACGGCGTGGCGTGCGGCCCGGGTGCCGCGCCGCCGTCGGCCCGCCGCCGCGTGCGCAGGGCGCCGCCGGCCAGGAGGGAGACGCCGCTGATCGAGTCGATGCTGAACGCGCGCGCCACGGCCTCGCCCGTGAGGTTGAACGCGAGACCCGCGACGACCACGGCGAACCCGGGCAGGAGCGCGGCGAGCGGGTCGAGGTAGATGCGGTCGAGGCCGTCCTGCATGAGCCGGCCCCAGTCGTAGGCGGGGGCCTGGACCCCGAGACCGAGGAAGGACAGGCCCGCGAACGAGAGCAGGGCGCCGCCGGCCCCGATGGTCGCGTTGACCACGAGCGGCCCGCCGACGTTGGGCAGCACGTGCCGCAGCAGGATCCGCAGGCGCCCGACGCCCGCGAGCCGTGCGGCGGCGAGATAGTCGCGGTCGGCGACCCCCGCGACGAGGGTCTGGCACAGGCGGGCGAAGGCCGGCGCGCCGGCGAACCCGATGGCGAGCACCGACCCGACCTGCCCGACGCCGAAGATCACGGCGAAGGAGAGGGCGAGCAGCAGGCCGGGGAAGGCGACCGCGATGTTCACCCCGGCCGTGACGAGGCGGCCCGCCCGGGGTCCGAGCAGCAGGGATGCGGTGCCGAGGAGCAGGCCGATGGTGACCGCGAGCGCCGTGGCGGCGAGTGCGAGCACCACCGACAGGCGGGTGGCCACCAGCGTGCGGAGGAGCAGGTCGCGGCCCAGGTTGTCGGTGCCTGCCCAGTGGTCGGCGGACGGTCCCTGGAGCATGGCGGCGGTGTCGACGGCCTCGGCGGCGCCGCCCCACAGGAGCGGGGCCAGCAGGGCGGTCGCCAGGACGAGCGCGAGCAGGCCGGTGCCGGTCACGCCGAGCGGGGTGCGCAGGGTGGCCGGCAGGCGGGGCCGCGATCGGTGGATCGGCGCGGGCAGACTGGCGGGCATCAGCTCTCCCCGATGGTCGAGCGGGGGTCGAGGACGGCGAGCGCCACGTCGACCAGGGTGTTCACGATGAGCACGCCGACGCCGTAGACCAGCACCGTGCCCTGGACCAGGGGGTAGTCCTTGGCGAGGATGGACTCGACGATGGTGCTGCCCAGGCCGGGCCAGGCGAAGACGCTCTCGACCAGGACGGTGCCCGCCACGAGCTGGCCGAGCAGCAGGCCGCCCAGCGTGAGGCTCGCGGTGACGGCGTTCGGCAGCGCGTGGCCCAGGTGGACCGCCGAAGGGGGCAGGCGCTTGGCGCGGGCGGTGCGGACGTAGTCGGTCTCGAGCACCGCGAGCATCTCGACGCGCACGATGCGGGCCAGGACGGCGGCGGGTCCGACGGCGAGGGCCAGGACGGGCAGGACGAACGAGGCCGCGCCGTCCTGCCCCGCGATGGGCAGCCAGCCCAGCGTGACGCCGAAGACCCACACGAGCGCGACGGCGAGCAGGAAGTCAGGGATGGTCGCGAGGAACACGCTGGTGCTCGCGAAGCCGAGCTCGGTGCGCGGCGCCCTGCCGCGCCGGGTGGCGACGGCCACCGCCACCCCGACCGGGACGGCGACGAGCACGGCGACGAGGAAGGCGAGCAGGGCGAGGGTGGCCGTGGCGGGCAGGCGCTGCGCGATGGTGTCGGCGACGGGCAGCTGGGAGCCGAACGAGGTGCCGAGGTCACCGGTCAGGAGGTCGCGCAGGTAGGTGGCGTACTGCACCCACAGCGGCTGGTCCAGGCCGAGCGACTCGCGGCGCGCCGCCACGAGCTCCGCCGACGCGGTGGGGCCGAGGGAGGCGCGCACGGGGTCGCCGGGCACCAGGTGGATCATCAGGAAGGCGGCGGTGACGAGCACCCACAGGGACACCAGCAGCCGCCCCGACCGGCGCACGGCGAAGCGCAGCCAGCGGTGCTGGGCGGCCCCGGCCCCGGTCCCGGCCCCGGCAGGCCGGGCGGGCCGGGCAGCCCCCGCGGGCCGGGCGGTGGTCGGCGTCTGGGTCGTCATCGGCAGCTCGCCGTCAGCTCAGCACGCGGATGCTGGTGGGCACGATGGACCCGGTGCTGAGGAACTCCGCGCCGTTGCCGTAGATCTTGACGAGGCTGTTGGCGAAGGGCGTGACGGCGGTGGCCTCGACGAGCGCGGTCTCCCCCGCCAGCCAGGTGTCGCAGCCGTCGGCTCCCACCATGGTCGTCGCCTCGCCGACGGCGTCCGCGTAGTCCGCGTTGTCGATGGCCGCGAAGTTGGTGCCGCCGTCCGCGACCGTCGGTCCGGACAGGAAGCCGACGAGCTGGTCCGGGCTGCTGACGTTGATGGGCTCCCAGGCCACGTCCCACGCGCCGGTGCCGAACAGGATCTCGGACAGCTCGGTGGTGTTCTTGCCCGTCACCTCGACGTCGACGCCCAGGTCGGTCCACGCGGCCGTCGCCAGCTCCGCGGCGGACGCGCCGCCCGTGCCAAGCGCCGTGTCGTGCAGGAACGCGATGGTCAGCGGCTTGCCGTCCTTGGCCCGCACGCCGTCGTCGCCCAGGGTCCAGCCGGCCTCGTCGAGGGCGGCGGCCGCAGCCTCCGGGTCGTGCTCTGGCAGGGCCGCGGTGATCGAGTCGCCGGTGCACGCGGCCGGGCTCACCGTCGCGAGCGAGGTCGGAGAGCTCCCCTTGCCCGACGTGAGCACCTGCCGCAGCTCGGTCAGGTCGAGGGCCTGGGCCAGGGCGGCGCGTACGGCCGGATCGGCCGTGACGTGGCCCTCGGCGTGGTTGTACCACTGCTCCCCGAGCAGCCCGGCGGACTCGGTGGAGTAGAGGCCGGCCGCCTCGAGCCGCTCGGTGTCTGGGCCGATCACCTGCGCGGCGTTGACCTCGCCCGAGAGCAGCAGGTTGGCCGACGTCGTCTCGTTGGCGACGATCCGCACATCCACCGTGGCGGGCGTGCCCGGCTCCGTCGTGGTGGCGCCGTCCGGGCCCCACGCGTAGTCCTCGCGGACCGAGTAGGTGTAGTGGTCGTCGGGTGCGGCCTCGTCGAGCACGAACGGCCCGGTGCCCGCCGTGGCCGCGGCGAGCGTGTCGCGGTCCGCCAGGCCGGAGTCGCAGACCATGGCCAGGCCGGCGAGTCCCTCCAGCAGGAACGGCGCGGGACCTGCGAGCTCGAGGGTGAGCGTGTCGCCGTCGGCCGACGCCGTGACGCCCGCCGGGAGGAAGGCACCGAGGTACGGGCTCTCGTTGGCCGGGTCGGCCACGTACTCGATGTTCGCCGCCGCGGTCCCTGCCGTGAACTCGGAACCGTCGGCGCAGGTGACGTCGTCGCGCAGGGTGAACGTCGCGGTCGTGCCGTCCACCGTCCACTCGGTGGCCAGCGACGGGACCACCTCGGTGGACTCAGGGTCCACGGCGACGATCGTGTCGTACGCGAGCCGGCTCATGCCGATCACCGAGCTCACGGCGGACGCGTGCGGGTCGAGGTTGCCCGGGTCGGTCGCCAGGGCGAGCGTGAACGTCCCGGCGGAGGCGTACCCGCCGTCGGACGCGGCGTCGTCGCCGCCTCCGGAGCAGGCGGCGAGGGCGGTCGAGGTCAGGGTGAGCGCGAGCAGCAGCGCCACGGGGCGCACGGCCCGTCCGGGCGGGGCGGTCAGACGGTTCACGGGGTCCCTCTCGTCGGGTCGGCTCTGCGGCGTCGGTGCCGTCGGTGCCGTCGGTGCCGGATCAGCTCGGTGCCAGGTCAGCTCGGTGCCAGGTCACTCGGTGCCGGATCAGCCCACCGCCCGCGCGACCGCGCGGCCGTAGTGGATGAACGCGGCCCTGCCGGTGCCGTCGTCGCCCAGGAAGGCGTAGACGGTGTGCACGCCGTTCGGCGCGTCGACGGCGATCAGGGCGTCGTCCGCGTACCGCACCAGCTCCGTGCGGAACGGCTGCTCGCCGATCTCGGCGAGCACGTCCTTCGGGGTGCGGTCCAGCCACGCCCGACCGGCGTCGTCCTGGCTGATCACCAGGTCATAGATGGTGTCGGAGTACGTGCCGGCGCAGCGGGCGTGGTCGACCGCGCCGGGCTCGGCGGGCGGGACCGGCCGGTCCGCGAGGGTGACGCCGGCGAGCTCGCTCGTGAGGTGCTGCACCACGTCCCGGTAGAGCCCGAAGACGTCTCCGCCGTTGGTCAGCAGGGCCACCGCGACGTTCGCGCCGGGCACCACCCGCAGGAACGCCGCCTGCCCGATCGTCCCGCCGTCGTGCGAGACGACGGTGCCGCCCGCGGCCCGGGAGATGGTCCAGCCCAGGCCCCACGCATCGCCCATCGAACCGATGTCCGGCACCGTCACCTGCTCCGCCTGCATGGCGGCCACGCTCTGCTCGCTCAGCACCCGCGTGCCGCCCGGCGCAAGTCCCCCGGCCAGGTGCATCCCCGCGAAGGTGACCAGGTCACGCGGGCGCATGGCGAGCATCGACCCCGCCGCCGCGTTGGACCGTGCCAGCGCCCAGACGGGCGCCGCCGTCCAGTTGCCGTCCGGGCCCTGGACGTGACCCACCGCCGCCCGGTGCAGGATCGCCTCGTACGGGCTGGGCGCCACGTGCGTCAGGCCCAGCGGCTCGGCCAGGAGCTCGGTCAGCGCCCGGTCGTACGGCACCTTGTGCACCACCTCGACCAGGCGCCCCAGCAACGCGAAGCCCGCGTTGTTGTAGGAGAACATCGCGCCCGGCGCGAAGAGCTGCGGCAGGCCGTGCAGCTCCGCCAAGTACTTGCCGATCGCGTCGTCGCCGCGGCCCGTGTCCGTGAACACGTCGCCCTCGAACCCGGCCGTGTGGCACAGCAGCTGGCGGGTGGTGATGGCGGCGCTCGCGGCGTCGTCCGCCACCCGGAACTCCGGGAGGTACGTGCGCAGCGGGAGGTCGAGGTCGAGCGTGCCGTCGTCCACCGCCCGCATCAGCAGGGACGTGGTCCACAGCTTGGTGACGGACCCGATCTGGAACACGGAGTCCGTGGTCGCCCCGACCCCGGTCGTCGTGCTGAGCACGCCCGCCGCCGCATCGACGACCTCGCCGTCGACCAGCACCGCGACACCCGCGCCCGGGACCTGATGGCGGGCGACCAAGTCGGCAAAGTGATCGTCAAGCCAGGTCGAGACCGAGTCGAGAGATGTCATGCCGTCAGGCTATGGAAAGCCCCGCACGTGGTGTTCGTCCTGCCGGACAAGGAGGCGAGGGGCCAGTTGTGCGGGCCGACGAACCGCGGTTGGCCGCCGAAAACGGGATAGACGAGTGACGTATCTCATGCGGACAATCCGGTCAAGTGGAACCGGTGCAGCCCAGGAAGCCGTGATGCGATTGTGACTTCGGTGGCGATCAGGGTTACGGTCGCTCCCGGTTCGCGGGAAAGCCGCGACCACTCGAGGTGGACGCCGAGCCCTGTCACCGCCGCGAGATCTGCTCCGAAACAGATGACAGGGACGGGGGAACCACGAATGCGGGCACCATCGGTGCCCTTGGGGTGAAGCCGCACAGCACGACGCGGCCGGGTCATTCTCCGATCCGAATCCGACAGCTCACCTCGTAGGCGCAGGGAGAACCGCTGTGACTACACGCACGCCCGGGCGCCATCGTGCTGCCCACCCGCCCATCACCCCGCTGACGCCGATCTCGCGCGCCGCCGCACGCGGCATCTCCGCGACCGCCCGACGTGGCGCGGTCGTCGCCGCCGGATCAGGCCTCGTCGTCTCGCTGCTCGGGGTCCCGGCGAACGCCGCCCCGATGAAGGAACCCGGCACGACCACGGCAGAGCTCGAGACCGTCCGGGACGCGGTGCAGGACGCCGCGCAGAAGTCGACCGGCGCAGAGGTCACCACCGCCGCGCTGACCACGGCGTCGGTGGACACCGCCCCCGCCGTGCGGGTCGCCGCCGACAGCGAGTTCACGCTCGAGACCGGCACCATCAAGGTGACGCCGGCCCCCGAGCCGGAGCCCGTGCCCGAGCCTGAGCCTGAGCCCGAGCCGGTCGTCGAGAAGGCCGCCGAGCCCGTGAAGGACGTCGTCGAGAAGGCCGCCCCGGCCGCCGCCAACGACATCGTCTCCATCGCCCGGCAGTACATCGGCGTGCCGTACGTCTGGGCGGGTTCGACGCCCGCAGGCTTCGACTGCTCCGGGTTCACGGCGTACGTCTACGCCCAGATCGGCGTCACGCTGCCGCACTCCTCCACTGAGCAGCGCTACGCGGGCACCGAGGTCTCGGCTGCCGAGGCGCAGCCGGGCGACCTCATCTGGAGCCCCGGCCACATCTCCATCTACGCGGGTGGCGACAAGCAGATCGAGGCGCCGGTTCCCGGCCAGACGGTCCACGAGTCGCAGATCTGGCAGGACAACCCGGTCTTCATCCGCGTCGGCTGAACCGACCCGGACAGCGGCTGAGCCGGAGGCTCCGCCGTCAGCTCCACCACGAAGGGCCCGCACCGACACGGTGCGGGTCCTTCGTGCTTTGTCCCACACTCTCGCCGCCGGGCCCACGCCAGTGGCAGGATCGCCATCATGAGCGCCCCCGGTAGCGTCGAGACCAACGCCCTGAACACCATCGACGAGTCCGAGCGACGCGGCTCGCCACGCGACCTCTTCTGGCCGTGGTTCGGGGCCAACGTGTCGGTGCTGGGCCTCGGCTACGGCTCCTACCTGCTCGGGTTCGGCGTCTCGTTCTGGCAGGCGACGGTGATCGGTGCCGTCGGCATCGTGGTGTCGTTCCTGTTCTGCGGGTTCATCTCGCTGGCCGGCAAGCGCGGATCGGCACCCACCATGGTGCTGTCCCGTGCCGCGTTCGGCGTGCGCGGCAACAAGCTGCCCTCCCTGCTGTCCTGGATCCTCACCGTGGGCTGGGAGACCGTGCTGGTGGCGCTGGCCACGCTCGCCACCTCGACGGTCCTCGGGGCCCTCGGCTGGGGCGGTGGCACCGTCACGAAGGTCGTGGCCCTCGTGGTCGTGGCGAGCATCGTGGTGGCCGCCGGCGTCTTCGGGTTCGACCTCGTGATGCGGCTGCAGGTGATCATCACGGTGCTCACGGCAGTGCTCACCGTCGTCTACATCGTCCTCGTGGCCGACCACGTCGACTGGGCGACGGTCGCCGCGATCCCCGCGGGCGGCGCCCCGCAGGTGATCGGCGGGCTCGTGTTCATGATGACCGGGTTCGGCCTGGGCTGGGTCAACATGGCCGCCGACTACTCGCGCTACCTGCCCCGCTCCGCCTCCGGCCCCCGGATCGTCGGGTGGACCACCCTCGGCGCGTCCCTTGCCCCCGTGGTGCTGCTCGTCTTCGGCCTGCTGCTCGCCGGCTCCGACCCCACCCTGAACGAGGCGATCGGCGCGGACCCCATCGGTGCCCTGTCCACGCTCCTGCCCACGTGGTTCCTCATCCCGTTCGCCGTGGTGGCGCTGGCCGGCCTGATCGGCGGCGCGGCGCTCGACATCTACTCGTCCGGCCTGGCCCTGCTGTCCCTGGGGCTGCCCGCGCCGCGCTGGGTGGCGGCCGCGATCGACGGCGGGCTCATGATCGTCGGCGCGGTCTACGTCGTCTTCGTCGCCGACTCGTTCATCGGCCCCTTCCAGGGCTTCCTCATCACGCTCGGCGTGCCGGTCGCCGCCTGGTGCGGCGTGCTGCTCGCCGACATCCTGCTGCGCCGCCGCGACTACACCGACGCCGACCTGTACGACGCCGCCGGCCGCTACGGGTCGGTGAACTGGCCCGCCGTGCTCCTGGTGCTGGCCGGCACCGCCGTCGGCTGGGGACTGGTGACCAACACCTACGCGCCATGGCTCGCCTGGCAGGGCTACCTGCTCGGGCCGCTCGGCGGGATCGACGGCAGCTGGGCCTTCGCCAACCTCGGCGTGCTGGTCGCGCTGGCCATCGGATTCGTCGGGACCCTGGTTCTCAGCGCCCGTGCGGTGCACCGCCAGGAAGAGCGATGACGGCGCCCGAAGCCGCCGTGGCGCCGCCCGGGCCGGACGCCGCCCTGGTCGTGATCGACATGCAGGACGTCTTCGCCCGCCCGCCCAGCCCCTGGGCCTCCCCCGACTACCCGACCGCGCTCGCCGGGACCCGCCGCCTCCTCCCCGCGTTCGTCGGCCGCACCGTCCTCACGCGGTACGTCGCCCCCACCGTGCCCGACGGCGCCTGGCGCGCCTACTTCGACCAGTGGCCGTTCGCGCTCGTGCCCGAGGACGACCCGCTCTACGAGATCACCGACCTGGCCGACGTCGTCGTCTCCGGGGCGCCCGTCGTCACCCGCACCACGTTCGGCAAGTGGGGACCCGAGCTGGACGCCGCCACCCGGGGCGCCGGCGAGCTCGTGCTGGCCGGCGTGGCCACCGACTGCTGCGTCGTCTCGACGGCGCTCGCCGCGGCCGACGCGGGCCGCCGGGTGCTGGTCGTCGCGGACGCCTGCGCGGGCTCGACGCCGGAGAACCACGAACAGGCCCTGGCGGTCATGCGCCTCTACGCGCCCCTCATCGAGGTGACGACCGTCGCCGACGTGCTCAGTTCCGAGTCTTGAATCCCGAGAGCCTCCTGGGCACGATGGGGTAGACTTCGATTGTTGCGTTTAATTCGACTGTTTCGAATGGAGAAGCATGTCTTCCGTGACCCCCTTCGTGCCGGATCCGTCCGATGCCGATCTCGCACGATCGGCGCTGCGTGACCTCACGAACGCGCTCGACAAGGAAGGACCGGTGCACCTCCGGTTCGCAGAGGGTGCCGACGTCGTGGTCCCACGATCGGCACTGACCGCGCTTACCCAGATCCTGTCGACCTTTGCCCAGGGCGAGGGTGTAACAGTACTGCCGGCCCAGGCGGAACTGACTACCCAGCAGGCCGCGGACGCGATGAACGTGTCTCGCCCCTACCTGATCGGGTTGCTGGAAGCCGGCAAGATCGCCTATCGGACCGTGGGCACGCACCGGCGCGTGGCGGCAGCAGCGCTCGTGGAGTACATGCGCGCGGACGAGGCCGAGCGGGAAGCGGCCGCAGATGCGCTGGCCGCGGAGACGCACGAGCTCGGCTTCGCCTGATGCCGGTCGTCCTCTACGACGCGAACGTCCTGTACCCGTCCACACTCCGCGACGTACTGATCCGGATCGGCATCGCCAGACTTGCCACGCCGCGATGGACGAACCAGATCCTGGACGAGGTCTTTCGCAACCTCACGGCGAACAGGCCCGACCTGGACCCCCAGCGGTTGAGCCGCACCCGCACGCTGATGAACCGGGCGATCCACGACGTCCTGGTGACCGGGTACGAGCACCGTATCGGCGACCTGGTCCTCCCCGATCCCGGCGACCGCCACGTGCTTGCCGCGGCGATCGAGTCCGGTGCGCAAGTGAACGTCACCAAGAATCTCAAGGACTTCCCGGTAGGTGCGCTCGAACCGCACGGGATCGCCGCACGGCACCCTGACACTTTTCTCCGGGAGCTTCACGGGACAAAGCCGGACGTTCTGACGGAAGTCTTCCGCAAGATCGCTGCGGCCTGGCCCCCTGGTTCGACGGTCTCGGATGTGCTCAAGAGCCTTGACGTCGAAGCTCCGACCACAGTCGCAGCGGTCCAAGCCGCGGAGCCGCACGTGTGACGGACCGCATCGACCGGCGATGACCGACCAGCGATGACCATGTAGCTGCTGCCAAGATCGACGTCATCCTGGCAGCAGCTACATGGTCATCACTCCGCCTCGACCGGTTCCACGACGATTCCCGCGTCCCGGTACCGGCGCAGCAGCTCGTCGTCCTGCTCGTCCGTGACCAGGGTCCAGCCCGCCGGCAGCGGCGCCCACGCGGGTACAGCGCCCCGGTCGAGCTTGGTGGAGTCGGCCAGCACGACCGTCCGGCGGGCACGCCGGGCGGCCACCTCCTTGACCTGGGCCTCCAGCGCGGTGGCCTCCCCCACGCCGTCCAGGGGGTCGACGGCGTCGACGCCGAGGAACGCGACGTCGACCATGAACCGTTCGAGGGCCACCGTGGTCAGCGGCCCGACCAGGCCGTGGCTCTTGGTCGTCACGCTGCCGCCGATCACCACCACGTCGAGCCCGGGCGAGCCGGCGAGCAGCAGTGCGACCTCGAGCCCTCGGGTCAGGACCGTCAGCCCCGACCGGCCGCGGAGGTGCTCGGCGAGCTGCCCCGTCGTCGACCCCGCGTCCACGAAGATCGTCGCGTCGTCGGGCACGAGCTCGGCGGCCCGCCGGCCGATCGCGACCTTGGCCGGCATCTGCACCCGCATCCGCTCGGCCAGCGCCCGCTCGTGGAAGCTCGACTCCGGGCTGGCACCGCCGTAGGTCCGGGTGACGAGGCCCTCGGCACCCAGCCGGGCGAGGTCGCGGCGCACCGTCGACTCGGAGATCGCGAGCGCCTCCGCCAGGTCCTCCACCCGGGTGGTGCCGCTCCGGATGAGCGACAGCAGCTCGTCGTGGCGGGCCCTGGTGCTGCGTCGCAACGACTCCGACCCCGGCGCCGGCCCTCCCCCCGGCCCCGCCGGTGCGCTCACGCGGCGTCCGGCCGGTACGCGGCGCGGATGCCGTCGACGAACGGCGCGTACTCGACCGCCGCGAGGTAGGCGGACCGCATGGTCCCGGCGTCGGCGACGCCCTTGCCCGCGATGTCGAAGGCGGTGCCGTGGTCCACCGACGTGCGCAGGATCGGCAGCCCGACGGTGACCGAGATGGTCCCGTCGAAGTCGAACGTCTTGGCCGCGATGTGGCCCTGGTCGTGGTACTGCGACAGGACGCCGTCGTAGCGGCCGGTGAGCCCGTGGTGGAACACGGAGTCGGCGGGGATGGGGCCCGCCACGTCCAGGCCGAGTGCCTGCGCGTCGGTCACCGCGGGCGCGAGGTGGACGATCTCCTCGTCGCCGAAGGCGCCGTTCTCCCCGCCGTGCGGGTTGATCGCCGCCACGGCGAGCCGCGGCGCCGGGACGCCGAAGATCTCCAGGGCCTGCGCGGCCCGCCGGATCGAGCCGAGCTGGGTCTCACGCGTGATCTTGTCGAGCGCCTTGCGCAGCGACAGGTGCCGGGTCGCGAAGAAGATCCGCAGGTGGTGCCCAGGCTGGTGGGTGTTGCGCACCACGAACATGGTGTCCTGCTTCGTGACCCCGGTGAGCGCGCCCAGCATCTCGGTGTGCCCGAGGTGCTCGCTGCCGGCCGCCCAGATGGCCTCCTTGTTGATGGGTCCGGTGACCACGCCCGCGACGGCGCCGTCGAGCGCGGCCTGCGTGGCAGTCTCGATGGCGACGACGGCGGCCCGGCCGGCGCGCGCGTCGACCTCGCCCCAGGCGGGCAGGTCGGTGCCGAGCACCCCGACGTCGAACACGTCGACGACGCCGGCGCCCGCCGGTTCGGTGTCCCACGAGCTGACGGACCGCAGCTCGACGTCGAGACCGAGCGCGGCCCTGGCCCGTTCGAGCGCCCCGAGGTCACCGACGGCGATGCCGTGGTGCGCGGTGTCGCCGGCGTGCTGCGCCAGGGTGGCGAGCGTGATCTCGGGGCCGATGCCGACGGGGTCACCGACGGCGAGGGCGAGGACGGGTCGTGTCATGGCGTTCTCTCCTAGCGTGTTCATCAGATCCTGCTCTGCGGGACGGCGGTCCGCACCCAGCGGGCTCGCTGGGCAGCGGCCCGAGCGAGGTGGTCGAGACATCGCACGGCGGCGTCGGGACCGCCGACGAGCCCGCCCTTGGTCGCGATCGGCAGCCCGTCCCACGGGCCCCCGACCACCTCACCTGCCACGGCCAGCGGCACCACCTCGTCCTCGACGGCGATCCCGCGACCGCCGAGGGCAGCGAGCACCGCCGCCGTGATGTCTCCCCCGGTCGTGTACAGCCCGTTGACGACGCGCGACTCGAGCGCGCGCCGGGCGATCCGCCCGAGCGCGGTGGCCAGCGCTGCCGACTCGGCAGGGCTGAGCCGCACGACGTCGTCGTCGGCGAGCGCCGTGGCGAGCAGCACCGTCGTTCCGGTGCCTGCGCCCTCCAGCGCGTCGACGACCCGGCGTGCCGTGGCGTCGACGTCGGGCACCGGGCCGCCCACCGGGCGCACCACGACCACGTTGCGCTCGGCGGTCAGGCGCTGCAGCTGCGTTCGCGTGAGCTCCGTCGCCGAACCGGAGACGGCGAGCAGCGGCGCCCCGGAGGCGGGGCCGGCGGGTAGCAGGGCTCCGGCGAGGGCGAGCGAGCCGGGGCCGGGGTCGACGCCGACCCACAGCAGGTCCGGGTCAGTGGCGGCCACCGCGGCGGCGGCCCGTGCCACGCGGTCCAGGTGGGCGGTGGTGAGCGCGTCGCCGATGACGACGTCGGCGCTCGCGGCGTCGCGCACCGCTGCCTCCAGCCGCTCCTCGCTGCCGGTGACCACCGACAGCGGGACCAGCGCCGTCGTCAGGCCGGTGCCCCGCCGCAGGGCGTCGGCGACGGACGACGAGCGCACCGGTGAGCGGACGTCGCGCGCGAGCTCCGTCTCCTCCAGCCGCACGCCCTCGAGGAGCTGGTTGCCCTCGACGGTGTGCCGGCCGGCCGCGGGGTGCGCGGGCAGGCAGAGGCCGACGACCCGCCGGCCGGACAGCTCGCGCGTCGCGGCGAGCACGGCCTCGGTGGCGGGGCCGACGTTGCCGCGCAGGGTCGTGTCGATCCGGGAGCTGACCAGTTGCACCGGCCAGCCGGCACGCACCACCCGGGCGGCGACGTCGGCCGCCTCGCCCGGGGACGCGTGCCGGGTGTCCGTGGTCGCGACGAGCACGTCGAACCGGCTGTGGAACTCGGCGATGGCCTCCCAGTGCTCGGACCGGCTGACCGTCACGGCCCGCCGGCCGCCGCGGGCGAACCCCGCTGCGGCGGCGTTGGCGCCGGTCAGGTCGTCGGCGACGACGAGGATGTCCGCCATCCTCAGCCCACGACCAGGCTCAGGACGAAGAGCAGGGGGATCGAGCCCAGCCACACGGCGGTCGTGATGCCCGACCAGCCCTTGAGGGCGGCGGTGCCCTCCAGGCCGGTGAACCGCGTGACCACCCAGAAGTAGGAGTCGTTGAAGTAGCTGAACACCATGGATCCGGCGGTGCAGGCCATGGCGGCAAGCAGCGGGTCGATGCCGAGCGGCTCCAGGAGGGGCGCCGTGACGGAGGCCGCCGTGATCATCGCGACCGTGCCCGAGCCCTGGGCGATGCGCACCAGCGAGGCGATGAGGAACGGCACGAGGAAGGCGGGCAGGCTCAGGGACGCGATGGCCTCGGCCAGCGCGTCGCCGACGCCCGAGTCGCGCAGCACCAGGCCGAACCCGCCGCCCGCGCCGGTGATGAGCAGGATGAGCCCTGCCGAGGCAGCGGCCTCCGAGAGCCATGTGTGCACCGTGGTGCGCGGCGTCCAGCGCGGCAGCAGCACGTAGACCGCGAGCAGGATACCGATGACCAGGGCGATCACGGGGTTGCCGACGAACGCGAACGGGACCGTCCACGACGACACCTCGTAGTCGCCGCTCAGGACGCCCTGCTGGTTGCGGTCGATGGCCGCCGTGACCGTGTTCGCGACGATGAGCAGCAGGGGGACCAGGAGCGGCAGCGACCCGAGGAACGCGCCGACGTGGTGGGCCGGCTGCCCCGCCGGCGGCTCGCCGAGGGCGGACGGCGTGGTGGCGTCGCCTCCCGACTGCTCGTCGCCGGACTGCTGGTCGAGCGACCCGGTACCCCCGGATCCGCCGGACGGGGCAGACCTGCCGGGGCCGCCGGCGAGCGCCGCCGTCCGGCCGTAGACGGCCTCGCGGATGGCGGGCACCACCCGGTCCTCGAGCTGCGGCCCGACCCAGCGGGCGTACAGGACGACGACGGGCAGCAGGATCACGGTGAACACCAGACCGGTGATGATGACCAGCCCGAGGTCGGCGCCGAGCAGGCCGGAGACGGCGAGCGGCCCCGGCGTCGGCGGGACCATGTGGTGCGTGAGCGTCATGCCGCAGCCGAGCGCGAGCGCCAGGGCGACGTAGCCACCGCGCTTGACCCGGGCGATCGAACGCGCGAGCGGGTTCATGATGACGTAGCCCGAGTCGCAGAACACGGGGATGGACACGAGCGCGCCGACGCTGCCCATCGCCCACTCCTCGCGGCCCTTGCCGAAGGCTCGGAGGAACGCGCGGGCGAGGCTGTCGGCGGCGCCGGAGACCTCGAGGATCTTGCCGATCCCGACGCCGAGGCCGATCACGAGGCCGATCGAGGCGAGGGTGTTGCCGAAGCCGGTGGTGATCGAGGTGATGGTGTCGAGCAGCGGCTGCCCGGCGACGGCCCCCGTGACGACGGAGGCGAGGATGAGAGCGACGAACGCGTCAAGGCGGGTGCGCAGCACCACCACGATGATCGTGGCGATGCCGAGCAGGAGCGCGAGCAAGAGCTGGAGATCCACGACAGTCCTTCCTTGGACCGAGGACGGCGTCGTCGTTGACGCCGTCGGGTGATCGAACAACGCGAGTCTGCTCCACCTTGCTGCGCAAATCAAGCAGACTAGTTGCGCAGACAGCGCAGGAACGGCGTTTGGGCGATGATGTTCCTGCCCCGGCGCCGCGGGAGCACATCCGGACAAAGGAGTCAGACGTGACAGTGACCAGGATCCGCGCCGAGTGGGAGCGCCTCGACGAGCGGTTCGCCCCCGTCCGAGGGGACACGTTCGCCGAGGTGCTCTACGACGGCGGCAGTTGGCTCGAGGGGCCCGTGTACTCCCCCGCCTGGCGCACGGTGCTGTTCAGCGACATCCCGAACGACCGGGTCCTCGCCTGGGACGAGGCCACGGGCGGTGTCGGCGTCTGGCGCAGCCCTGGCGGCTACGCCAACGGCCGCACCGTCGACCGCGCGGGGCGGATGCTCCAGTGCGAGCACGGCAGCCGGTCGGTGACGCGCACCGAGCCCGACGGGACCGTCACCGTCCTTGCCGACCGCTGGCAGGGCAAGCGGTTCAACAGCCCCAACGACCTGGTCGAGCGCAGCGACGGCAGCGTCTGGTTCACCGACCCGGCCTACGGCATCGACAGCGACTACGAGGGCCACCACGCCGTGCCCGAGATCGACGGGTGCCACGTCTACCGCTGGGACCCGGACGGCTCGGTCACCCGGGTGGCCGACGACTTCGGTCGCCCCAACGGCCTGGCCTTCTCCGCGGACGAGCGCACCCTCTACGTCACCGACACCGAGACCGGGCGCAAGCACGTGCGCCGCTTCGACGTGGCGCCCGACCTGGCCCTGTCCGGCGGCGAGGTGCTCGCCACGTGCGACGCCGGCGGGTTCGACGGCGTACGGGTCGACGACGCTGGCCGTCTCTGGGCCGCCGCGCACGACGGCCTGCACTGCCTCGACCCGGACGGCACGCTGCTCGGCAAGCTGCTCCTGCCCGAGGTCTGCTCGAACCTCACCTTCGGCGGGCCGAAGCGGAACGTCCTGTTCGTGACGGCGACGAACCTGCTGCTGTCGATCCGGCTCAGCGTGACGGGATTCCGCTGGCCGTAGGCCCGGCAGGTCCGTCTGCCCGTTGGTCCGTCGCGTGCCGGGCGGTCGTCGACGACGGACGTGCGGCCTACCCAGCGATTCCGCCCGAAAAGCCGCGAGGTTCGGGCCCGATCCCTGGGTAGCCGCACTGGGCGGGTCAGCCCCAGAACACCATCTCCGGGTAGGCGGCCGTCGGGCCGTCCAGGAGCGGCGCGCCCTCGCCGCGCAGGTGGCGGTCCAGGAACGCACCCACGTAGGCCCTGGTGAGCTCGACGCCGCGGGCACCGCTGACCGTCCCGCTGACCGGCAGGCCGAGCTGTTCCAGGAACATCATCTGGTCGGTGAACGACGAGTGGTTCGCGTAGCGCATCTGCAGCCACAGCTTCGGACCGTCGAGCCGGGCGAAGTTGTCGGCCCAGTTCGGGGCGTCGCCCTCATCACCGCCGAGGTGGTGGTTGCCCTTGCCCAGCATGAGGAACGGGTCGTCCTCGCCCGACTCCGGGAAGTCCACCTGGAACGTGCCGTCCAGGTTGATCCCCGCGTCCACCCGCGGGTCGTCGACCATGATGGCTGCCGCCGTCGAACCACCGATCGAGTGACCGGCGACGGCGATGTGGCGCGCGTCGACCTTCGGTCCGTGCCGCCAGATCCGGCCGTGCGTCAGCTCGTCCAGCACGAAGGAGAGGTCCAGGGAGCGCCCACGCGTGAGCCACGCGCCGAGCTCCCGGCTCGACTCCAGCTCGCAGAGCAGGCATCCCGCGACCGTGCCGTCCGGGAACTCGATGCCTCGGGCCTCGTACGTGTGGTCGACTCCGGCCACCACGTAGCCGCGGGACGCGAGGTCCTCCGCGAGGGACGTCAGCGACTCGCGGCTCATGCTCGCTCCGGGTGACAGCACCACGAGCGGCCGCTTGCCCGGCAGGGCACGTGCCCGGTCGGCGGAGTTCGTCTCCACGGTGGTCAGCAGACCGGGATCCGCGGGGATTCCCGAGGCCTCGACGATCGCCGCGGAGACGGCCTCCGTCGTGTACGGCGCGGGCTCGCCGCCCGGCACCGCCGGGTACCAGACGGAGACCATGAGCTGGCGTCGTTCCTCGGGCCGCCACGGGTCCGCACGCTCGTCGTCGACGAGGTGGAGCGGTGTCAGACCGACGGGGTACGGACCGGTCGGCTCGGGCAGGGCGAGAGTCGGTACGTCGTCGCCCGACGGCGAGGCGGCCGACGGCGGAGCAGCCGCTGCGCTCGGCGCGGTGACCGCCGTACCTGCCACGAGTGCTGCGGCGATGAGAGCTGACGGAATCACGTGTCCTGGCGTCTTCATCCCTGGTTTATCTCACGGCCGGCACGGCGATCCAAGGGGCCTCGGCCGGTTCCAGGGGGCAAGCCAGGGTCCCCCTGAGCGGGCTCGCCGAAGACCTCGGGGTTGTCGCTGACCGGCCCGGCCCGGGATCCGTTGCCGCACCCGACCGCTCCGGGGAAAGGGCTCGTTCACCCCCTGCTCATGCCCATAGCCTGGGCCGATGGCGCACTCCTATCTCTTCGCCCTGACCGACGGGGGCGGCACGGTCCCACCCGAGCTCGGCGCGGCGCGACGGCTCGTCGAGCGAGGACACGACGTGACAGTCCTGGGCGAGGACTCCATGGCCCCGGAGGTCGTCGCTACCGGCGCCGCGTTCGCACCCTGGCGGGCCGCCCCGAACCGGTCCGACCGAGGCCCGGCGGGCACGGACTACCGGGACTGGGAGATCAGGGGCCCGCTCGCTCAGGCCCGCGGGATGGCCGACCACATGCTGGTCGGCCCCGCGACGGGCCAGGCGCTCGACGTCACGGCGACCGCCCGACGTGTGCGGCCCGATCTGGTCGTCACGTCGTTCGTCGCACTGGGCGCGATGATCGCCGCCGAGGCGGAGGGTATCCCGTTCGACGTGCTGCTGCCCAACATCTACACCATGCCCGCCCACGGGATGCCGCCCATGGGCATGGGGCTGCGACCGGCCGCGGGACCCCTCGGCCGGCTCCGGGACCAGCTGATGAACGGCGCCAGCACGCGCCTCATCGACAAGTACGTGCTCCCACGGCTCAACGCCGTGCGTCATGAGTACGGGCTGACGCCGGTCGAGCACACCTGGGAGCAGGTGCACCGGGCCCGGCGTCTCCTGCTCCTGACCAGCCAGGAGTTCGACTTCCCGGCCGAGCTCCCCTCGAACGCGCGATACGTCGGCCCCGTGCTCGACGACCCGGCCTGGGCCGTCGACACCGTGTGGTCCGCGCCGCCCGGCGACGCTCCCCTGGTCCTCGTCGCGCTCTCGTCGACCTTCCAGGACCAGGCCGCGTGCCTGCAGCGCATCGCCGACGCCCTCGGCAGCCTCCCGGTCCGCGGGCTGGTCACGACCGGACCGGCGCTCTCGCCGGCCGACCTGCGCGCACCGTCGAACGTGACCGTCGTCGGCTCCGCGCCGCACCGCGACGTGATGCGCCAGGCCGCTCTCGTCGTCACCCACGGCGGGCACGGCACCCTGATCAAGGCATTCTCCGCCGGCCTCCCCGCCGTCGTGCTGCACCACGGCCGCGACCAGGCGGACAACGCCGTGCGCGTGACCGCCCGGGGCGCGGGCGTCGCTGTGCGCCGTACGGCGCCGTCCTCGACGATCGCGCGCGCCGTACGACAGGTCGTGGAGGATCCGGCCTATGCGCAGGCGGCCGAGGCGCTCGGCGCGGCAGCACGACGGGACGCGCAGAGCGGGCTCCTCGTCACGGAGCTGGAGCGGCTCACCAGGTGATCGTCGGGGCCCACCGAGCGGTCGCGCGCGGTGGATCCCGCCGCTCAGAACGGCTGCCGGGGGCCGCCGCGCAGCGCTTCCGCCAGGGTCGGGCCCTGACCGATCTTCCCGTCGACGATGTCCTGGACATGCGACCGGAAGTGCGGGCACGCGGCGATGTCATGGGCGCGGCACTCGAGGGCGTGGCGCGTCATGTCGCGGGACAGCTCCATATCGGCCATGCGCTGCTCCAGGTCCGCGATGTGCGCCTCGAGGATCACGTGCCGGTCGTAGGCAGCACCGTCGAGCAGCACCCGGATCTGTTCCAGGCTCATGCCTGCCGCCTTGCTGCGCATGATCGTCGCGACCCGGAAGGCGTCGTCGGCGTCGTACCGGCGGCGGCCGGCGCCGTCCCGGGCGGGGCTGAGCAGACCCATGTCCTCCCAGTGGCGCAGCACGTGGGTCTCCAGGCCGAACCGCGCGGCGAGGTCGCCGACCGACCAGATCTGGCGTTCTCCGGATGCGAGGGTTGACTTCATGTTGACATGAAGTCACAGGCTGGGCGTCGTCCGCAAGTCGCCTCACCTCACCAGGACCGGATCCCGATGCCCACGCTCCCCCGCGCCATCTCGCGCCGCCTCCCCCGACGCCGGACGGCGGCGCTGACCACCGCGCTCGCCCTGCTCGTGACCGGTCTCGCCGCCTGCGCCCCGCAGGAGTCCGGCGGCCGGCCGGCCGACGCCCCGCCGGCCGCGACGCAGGACACCGCCACGCGGAGCACCGCCGCCCACGCCGCCGCCACGCGGGACGACCCCGAGTTCGAGGAGACGTTCCGGCACGAGTTCGCCTCGGTGGACGGCGTCCGGATGCACTACGTGACCGGCGGGAGCGGCACGCCCGTGGTCCTGCTCCACGGCTGGCCGCAGACGTGGTTCGGCTGGTGGTCGATCATGCCGGAGCTCGCCGAACGGCACACCGTCTACGCCGTCGACCTGCCCGGGCTGGGTGACAGCACCGGCACCCCCACCGGGTACGACAAGGCCACCCTCGCGCGGTACGTGCACGCTCTCGTCGCGGACCAGCTCGGGGTGCGCGACGCCCACGTGGTCGGGCACGACCTGGGCGCCGCGGTGGCGTACCAGTACGCCGCCCAGTTTCCGGCAGACACCGCGAGCCTCGGGTACCTCGACCTGCCGCTGCCCGGTCCCGCCCTGGACGCGCCCACCTACCGCACGATGAGCTGGCACATCGCCTTCCACTCCCAGCCGGAGGTTCCCGAGGCGCTCGTCGACGACGACGTCCGCGAGTACCTGGCGATGTTCTACCCGCAGGTCGCGTTCGAGGGTGCGGCGTTCGGCGGCACCTCGGTCCGCTCCCCGTTCACCGAGGCCGAGATCGACGAGTACGCGCGGACCTACAGCCGTCCCGACGCCCTCACTGGCGGCTTCGAGCTCTACCGCTCGCTCGACCAGGACGTCCGCGACACCACGGCGGCCGACCCGGTGGACACGCCCACGCTGCTCCTGACCGCGCAGGGGCAGCTCGACCCGGTCCGGGCCACCACGGCCGGGCGCCTGACCAATGTCGTGCGGGCAGCCGACGTGCCGGGCGCCGGCCACTGGCTCGTCGAGGAGAACCCCGAGTTCGTCACCGCTGAGCTGCTGCGCTTCCTCGAGGAATGACGTGACGGACACTCGGGTAGACCGGAACAGGAACGACGAATACCACGGTCTGGGGACGCTCTCCAATCTCCGCTCCGGGGAGTGCTGAACGCTCTTTCCGTATGCTAAGGGCGTTGGGATCGGGTGGAACACCGCATTGCCCTGGCCATTCCGGGCATATCTCGCGAAGGTTCCTAATAGTCCTTATTGGCCCGTATCCCCCGTCCGCACAGTTCGCACCGGACTGCGCGTTCCGGCATTTTTTCGCGAGCGAGCGATGCGTAGAACGGGAGGGCCGCATGAGCGCCACCGGTGGCCTGCGGGTCGACGACTGGGTCGTGCATCGTCCGAACGTCGTGCGTTCGGTCGCTGCCCGCGTCCCCGGCATCGACGCCGAGGAAGCTGCCAGCCGCGCCCTGGAAAAAATGGTCCGGCTCGTGTCCACCGGCACCACCATCGACGACCCCGCACCCTACTGGCGACGCGCGGCAGTCAACGAAGCCATCAGCATGACCCGCGAGGCCGGGCGTACTCGCCCCGTCGAGGACGACACCCTGGACGGCCTGACACCCCCGGTCGCCGGCGCCGAGCTGGACGCCGAACGCCAGGCCGACGTCAGCATGCTGCGCTCCGCACTGTCCGACCTGGGCGACGACGACCGGCAGCTCCTGCTGGAACGCCACGTGCACGACAAAGCCGTGTCCGATATCGCGGGCGACCGCGGTGTGCGCCCCCACGCCGTCACCATGCGGCTGCGCCGCGCCGAAGAACGCCTCGCCGGAGCGTTCGCCGCCGCCCACGCCCAGAACGTCAACGAACCCGAGTGCCGCACCACCCGCGCCGCCATGCACGACTACCTCAAGGGGCGTCTGCTACCCCGTCGCCAACGGCGCCTCGAGGTCCACATGGACGGCTGCGCCGAGTGCACCCGCGCGTTCATCGACGTACGCGAAGTGTCCTGGATGCTGCGTGACCTCGGACAGCACCTCATCGCCGGCGGACTCGTCACCAGCACGGCCGGCATCGGCGCCGGAGCCGGAGCAGGGGCAGGTGCCGGGGCGGGTACGAGGGCCGGAGCCGGGGCCGGGGCCGGGTCGGGGGCCAAGGGCACCGGGAAGCGACCACGCACGCCCAGCAAGAAGGAGACCGCCGTCGCGGCCGGAGTCCTGGCCGCCCTGACCATCGGCGGCGGCGCGTTCGCCGTGATCGCCAACCAGACCACCGAACCACCCGTACAAGCCATCCAGGACGCCGGGGCCGTCGCCGAGCCACCCGGTGCGCCGGAACCTCCGGACCCGCCCGAGCCGGCACCGCGGGACGAGCCGCCGTCGATCCCGCCGGCCGAGCCGCGGCCACGGCCCGCGATTAGGCCCGACGAAGACGCTGCCCCTGCGCCGGATGCAGTGGCCCCACCCGAGCGCGAGGCACCTGCGCCGGAGCCAGAGCCGGAGATCGTTCCCGCCGCGCCGGAGCCTCGTCCCGCCCCGGAACCGGCCGCCGACCCCCCAGCCGTGCGCGAACCCGCCACCACACCAGCGTCCCCTGCCCCTGCTCCCAAGCCTGAACCCGAGCCAGAACCCAAGCCGGAGCCGGAGCCCGAACCAGAGCCGCCGGCCGAGACCACCCGGCCGCCCGCCGTCGACTCGGGCGGTCCGCCCGGCAACCCGGACAATCCCAACGGGAAGGGTCCGGCGAAGGACAAGGGCCAGGGTCCCGGCAACCACAACGGCCAGGGGCCAGGCAGCAACAACGGGAAGGGTGCCGGCAGCGACAACGGGCGTGGGCCGGACCGCGACAAGCAGCACACGAGCTGGTTCTCCGTACCCGGCATCGCCGGCGTTCCGGGAGTGCTGCTGGGCGGCGTCACGCTGCGACGGCGGCGCCGACGCGACGTAACGACGTAACGACGTAACGAAGTGATCCAGCACCCAGTTCGGCCCTCTGGGCTCTGGGCTCGACTCCGGGCTTGACTCCGCCTCTGCCTCTGGACTCGGGCTCCAGGAGTCGGCAGTCCCCCGCGAGGTCGGCATCTTGCATCGAGATCGGTCCAGGCCTGTACCGATCTCGACACCGTCGTTCAACGCAGCCCCCGGCTGCTCGCCCGTGAGGAGCCCCCGGTCGGTGACCTCA
>NZ_JBEZZF010000043.1:0-49886 GCF_040639055.1 Promicromonospora sp. NPDC023987
TTCCCTTTGGTGGGGGGCCCCTTCCCGGCGGGGGCGCGGGTGTTCCTTACAGGGTCAGGTGGTCGGTACCCCGGGGTACCGACCACCTGACCTTTTACCGATCATCCCGTCAGGGAGCCTCGGGTCAGCCGAAGATGCACGGGAGCGTGCCCTCGTGCGCCTCGCTCGCCTCCGTCAGCGGGATCTCGAACTGGCCCTCGATCACCACGGCGTCGCCGCCCGTGGTGCCGAGCCGCAACACCGGCACGCCGGCGTCCTCTGCGAGGTGGGTCAGCTCGCCCTCGTGCTCGGGATCGACGGCGACGATCACGCGGCCCGTCGACTCGGCGAACAGCGCCACGAAGGGGTCCACCTTGTCGCGGCCGGTCACGCCCTCGAGCGCCACCGACGCGCCGACGCCGAAGCGCAGCGACGCCTCGAGCAGGCCCTGGACCAGGCCGCCCTCGGACAGGTCGTGCGCGGCGGCGACGAGACCGGTCTTGCGCGCCTCGACGAGAGCCGAGGCCAGCGCCTTCTCGGCGGCCAGGTCCACGCGCGGCGGCAGGCCACCGAGGTGCGAGTGCACGACGTCGGCCCACGCGGAGCCGTCGAGCTCGTCCCGCGTGGTGCCGAGCAGGAGGAGCGACAGCCCCTCGGTCTGCCAGCCGGACGAGAGCGCGGTGCTGACGTCGTCGAGCACGCCGAGCACGCCCACCACGGGGGTGGGGTGGATCGACGAGTCGATCTGGCCGGGCTCGCCCGTGCCGTTGTAGAGCGAGACGTTGCCGCCGGTGACCGGGACACCGAGCTCCTGACAGGCGTCGGCGAGGCCCTCGATCGCCTCGACGAGCTGCCACATCGAGTCGGGGTGCTCCGGCGAGCCGAAGTTGAGGCAGTCGGTCACGGCGAGGGGCTTGGCGCCCGACGTGGCGACGTTGCGGTACGCCTCCGCGAGGGCCAGCGCGGCGCCCGTACGCGGGTCGAGCTTGCCGTAGCGGCCGTTGGCGTCAGTCGCGAGCGCGACACCGAGACCAGTCGTCTCGTCGACGCGGATGACGCCGCCGTCGTCGGGCTGGGCGAGCGCGGTGTTGCCCTGGACGAACCGGTCGTACTGGTTGGTGACCCAGGCCTTGGACGCGAGGTTGGGCGAGGCCAGCAGCGTCAGCGCGGTCTCCCGCAGCTCCTCGCCGGACGCCGGGCGGGCGAGGCCAGCAGCGGTCGTCGAGTCGGCCTGGAGCGCGTCCTGCCAGGCCGGACGCGCGTAGGGCCGGTCGTACACGGGCCCCTCGTGCGCGACGGTCCTTGGGTCGACGTCCACGATCCGCTGACCGTGGTGGTCGATGGTGAGGCGGCCGGAACCGTTGACCTCGCCGATGACGGCGGTCTCGACCTCCCACTTCTTGGTGATCGCGAGGAAGGCGTCGAGCTGGTCCGGCCGCACCACGGCCATCATGCGCTCCTGCGACTCCGACATGAGGATCTCGCCGGCGTTCAGCGTGGGGTCCCGCAGCAGGACGTCGTCGAGCTCGACGTGCATGCCGCCGTCCCCGTTGGAGGCGAGCTCCGAGGTCGCGCAGGAGATGCCGGCGGCGCCGAGGTCCTGGATGCCCTCGACGACCTTGGCCGAGAACAGCTCGAGGCAGCACTCGATGAGCACCTTCTCCATGAAGGGGTCGCCCACCTGCACGCTCGGGCGCTTGGCGGGGACGCCGTCCTCGAACGTCTCGGACGCGAGGATCGAGGCACCGCCGATGCCGTCACCGCCCGTACGCGCGCCGAACAGCACCACCTTGTTGCCGAGGCCGCTGGCGTTGGCGAGGTGGATGTCCTCGTGCCGGAGCACCCCGAGGCACAGGGCGTTGACGAGCGGGTTGCCCTGGTAGGAGCCGTCGAAGACGAGCTCGCCGCCGATGTTCGGCAGGCCGAGGGAGTTGCCGTAGCCACCCACTCCTGAGACGACGCCGTGCACGACGCGCGCCGTGTCGGGGTGGTCGACGGCGCCGAAGCGCAGCTGGTCCATGACCGCCACGGGGCGCGCGCCCATCGAGATGATGTCGCGGACGATGCCGCCCACACCGGTCGCGGCGCCCTGGTAGGGCTCGACGAACGAGGGGTGGTTGTGCGACTCGACCTTGAAGGTGACCGCCCAGCCGTCGCCGATGTCGACGACGCCTGCGTTCTCACCGATACCGACGAGGAGGTGCTCCTTCATCTCGTCGGTGACCTTCTCGCCGAACTTGCTCAGGTGCACCTTCGACGACTTGTAGGAGCAGTGTTCGCTCCACATCACGGAGTACATCGCGAGCTCGGCCGCGGTGGGGCGGCGGCCCAGGATGTCCTTGATGCGCTGGTACTCGTCCTCCTTGAGTCCGAGCTCACCGTACGGCTGCACCTCATCAGGGGTGGCCGCTGCGGTCTCCACCGTGTCCAGGTTCGGGACGGCGGGGTTCGGGCGGGAGGGTGCCTGGGACGCGGGCGCGGTCATGTAGTTCCTCGCGAGCGGGGTAGGTTTCTGGGCGCCGGAGCGCGCGGCCAGTCTACGACGCGTCGCGCGGGGAGGCGGTCCCGCTCTCCCGGACGTGTCGGACGCACGGGTCACAGGAGTGATCCGCGCTTCCGACACGTCCGGTGCGGTCCGAGATACGGCAGGTCAGAGCTGGGAGTCGTAGACCCGCACGTAGTCGACCACCATCTGCTGCGGGAACTGCGTCGTTCCGTCCGGGTATCCCGGCCAGTCGCCACCCACCGCGACGTTCAGGATGAAGAAGAACGGCTGGTCGAAGACCCACGGGTTGCCGCCGGTGTCCGCGGTGGTGCGGGTCTGGTAGACGTTGCCGTCCACCGACCAGCTGATCCTGCCGGGCTCCCAGTCGATGGCGAAGGTGTGGAAGTCGTCGGCGAACGACCAGCCCTGCGGGTGCATGTAGGAGCCGGTGAGGCCCCCTCCGCCGAAGTAGCCGGGGCCGTGCAGGGTGCCGTGCACCAGGTGGGGCTCGAAACCGACGTTCTCCATGATGTCGATCTCGCCCGAGTCGGGCCACGGGGTGCCGGGGAACTGCCCGCCGAGCATCCAGAACGCGGGCCAGATCCCCTGGCCGCGGGGAATCTTGATCCGCGCCTCGAGGTGGCCGAACTTCGGCTGGACCTTGCCCTGCGTGGTCAGCCGTGCGGAGGTGTACCCGCCGTTGCCGTCCTGGCGGGCGGTGATGACGAGGTTGCCGTTGCCGTCCAGTGCCGAGTTCTCCCGGGAGCTGGTGTAGTTCTGCAGCTCGTTGTTGCCCCAGCCGCCGGCGCCGGTCTCGTGGTTCCAGCTCGCCGGGTCCGGCGCACTGCCCGCCGCGCCGTCGAACTCGTCCGACCAGGTCAGCGCGCCGAGGTCGGCGGAGGTGTCGGATGCCGACCGGGCAGGTCCCGAGTCGGGAGCATGGGGAGCCGCCGCCGTGGCGACGAGCGAGGCGGACAGGACGAACGTCATGGCGGCAGCAGCCGTGACGGTGGTTCGGATCGTGCGGTGTCTGGTGCTACGCATCGGACGCTCCTTCGCGAACGTGTGTCGCCCGCCGCACAGGCTGCGGGCCGGGCCTGCGGTCGATCCGCCGGCCGGTGCCCAGCGACGCTACTTTTCACCCGGTCGGTGGAACAAGATCGTGAAAACACGTAGTCAGGGCGCCCATCACCGTTCAGGCCCGCTGAACAATCAGCCAGTGATACGCGATGGACGTACAGGGTTGCTCCGGTCGACGATGACGGCATGCCCCTGCGCCACTCGCTCCTGGCCGTGCTCGTCATGGTCATCTGGGGCACCAACTTCCTCGCCATCGACGTCGGCGTGGACGACATGCCGCCGGCGCTCTTCGTCGCCATCCGCTTCGTCGTGGTGCTGGTCCCGGCGATCCTGGTCCCCCGCCCGGTGGCCCCGCTGAAGGACGTGCTGCTGGTGGGCATGTTCCTCAGCCTGGGTCAGTTCGGTCTCATGTACACGGCCCTGTGGCTCGACATGCCGCCGGGCCTCGCGTCACTGGTGCTCCAGGCGCAGGTGGTCCTCACCGTCCTGTTCGCGAGCGTCACCCTCCGCGAGCGCCCGACGCCGCCGCAGCTCGTCGGTGTCCTCCTCGGCGCGGCGGGGCTGGTGATCGTGGGGGTCGGCCGTTCGGCGGCGACGCCGGGGTTCGCCTTCCTGCTGACCCTCGCGGCCGCCGCGTCCTGGGCGACCGGCAACGTGATCGTGCGCCGGCTGGGCGCCGCCACGCAGCTGGCCGGAGAGCGGTCGAGCCCGCTGGCCGGCCTGTCCATGACCGTGTGGTCGGGGCTCGTGGTCCCCGTGCCGATGTTCGCCCTGGCCGTCGCGCTGGACGGCCCGACGGCGGTCGCGCACTCGCTCACCCACCCCACGTGGGCCGTGGTGCTCTCCACCCTCTACACCGCGTGGCTCGCGAGCCTGGTGGGCTACGGCATCTGGAACACGCTGCTCGCCCGCTACCGGGCGAGCGCGGTGGTGCCGTTCACCATGCTGGTGCCGGTGGCGGGCATGACCGCCGCCTGGCTGGTGCTCGACGAGGTGCCCAACGCGGCGGAGGCGGGCGGCGGCCTGCTGCTCCTGCTGGGGGTGGCGATCACGGCGGGCCTGCTGCGGTGGCCGGGCGGGCCCCGTTACAGCGCCAGCACGTAGCAGAGCAGGTCCACGCCGGGCACGGGCGCCCAGTCGCGGCCCGGGGCACGCACGAATCCGAGCCGCTCATAGAGGCGGTGCGAGCCGGTGGCCACGGTCTGGGTGGAGAGGACGATCCGCCGGGCGCCCACGGAGCGCGCGATGCACTCGCGCATCAGCGCGGTCCCGGCGCCCCTGCCCTGCGCGTCCGGCGCGACGCCCAGCATGCGGATCTCCGCCTCGCCCTCCTTGGCGATGTCGGCCATCGGACCGCCGCGGGGCACGAACGTCACGCCACCCACCACCTCACCACCGTCCAGTGCCACGATGATCTCCGCCGCGGCGGCACGGCTCTCGACATCGCGGAGGACGTCGGCGTAGAAGCCCGCGTCGGGGGCGTCGAGCTGCCCGTCCGCGAAGAACGCGGCTGCGACGATCTTGCCGACCGCCTCGTACTCGGCGGGGTCCGCGTCCCGCACTTCGATGCTCATCCGACGACCGTAGACCGAGCGTCTGACATCGTCCGGCCGGACATGCGGCGTGCTCGGCCACGGTCAGGCGCCGGCGTTGACAGCGGTCAGCCCCTGGGCGGCCTGGCGCACCCGTCCCCACGGCTTGTACACGGACAGCAGCGTGGCGGCGGCGAGCACGGTGAGCGACACCGTCGGCGGGAACACGAGGAAGGAGACGTCCGTGGCCGGCACCTGCGCGGCCTCGATCGCCTCTCCTGCCGCGCCGACCTCGGGCATGCCCGGGCGCAGCGCCACGACGATCAGGACGCACAGCAGGACGTTCATGACGAGCTTGACGGCCACCCACCAGTAGCGCACCAGCCCCCACTTCGTCGCGAGACCGAGCAGCAGGCCCGAACCGAGGCAGACCAGTGCCGAGACCAGCATCGGGCTCACGACGTACTCGGCGAGGGCCCGCAGGGCGAGCCCGCGGGCGGCGTCCGAGCCGCCCGAGAGCCCGACCCCGACGAGCACGGCGACCAGCACGTCGATGCCGATCCAGGCGCCGGCGGAGACGATGTGCAGGGTCAGCACGGCCTTCCGGACGCGCGGCGCGAGCTTCATGGCGCGACCTCCCGCTCACGAGGACCGGCCCCGGCACGGGCTGGTCGGCGCGCCACGAGCATCGTCCCCGCGATGAGCACCGCGAGGACGCCGACGACACGCAGCGCCGTACCCGCGCCGAGCAGCGGCTCGGCGAAGGCCAGGTTGCCAAGGCTGCCGGTCGCGACCACGCCTGCGGCCTCGGCGAGCGCCACGACCACGGTGACGACCGCCGGCCAGGTCCGGGTGCGGAACACGGCGAGCAGCACCGCCGCGACGACCATCAGCACGGCGGCCGGCGGCACGATCGGCGCCGGGGCCCCTCCCGCGCGGGCAACGTAGATCCCGATCGTCGCGGCGACGAGCCCGAGCACCGCAGCTCCTCTGAGATTCATGGTCCTGTCCCTCCTCGGGCACCGGGCGGCGCCCACGTGTCCAGCGTCGCGGTCTAGGTCGTGGACCGAATCGGCCGCGAGGCGGCACCCGTGCTGCGCCGCCGGACGTGGGCGGGCAGGCCCGCGTACGCCCCACGACGTAGGCACGGGTACGGCGTCCAGGGGGTGACGCGGTGCCCGCCGTCGGCCACAGTGGGCCTGGAGGTGAGAGACAGAGGTGAGAGACATGGGGAAGGTGCGTCTCGTCGACGTCGGCGTGACCGCTGTGCTGACGGCGCTGGTGCTGGTGTCGCTGCCGTTCCTTGACGCGGCGTCGGGGGTGGATCGTCCCGTCGACGCCCTGGGGTTCGCGCTGGCGGCCACCGCGGCGGCCGGGACACTGTTCCGTACCGGCTGGACCGTGCCGGCGCTCGGGGTGGTCACCGCCGCCACCGTCACGTACTTGCTGCTCGCCTATCCGTACGGCCCGGTCATGGTGTGCCTCGCGGTCGCCGTCTACTCGCTGGCGCGCCGCCGGCCGCTCCGGCCCGCCCTCCTGTACGCAGCGGGCACGCTGGTTCTGCTCGTGCTGCACGTGTTCACGCATCCGGCAGGCCTCGGCCTCCCGGCAGGGCTCGTCCCTGCGAGCGCCTTCGTCGTGGTCCCGTTCAGCATCGGCGTCGCCCGGCGGATGTGGCACCAGGCGCGGGCCGCCGAGCGCACGGCGGCGGAGCAGCGGGCCCGCGACGACGAGCGGCTGCAGCTCGCGCACGAGGTGCACGACGTCGTCGGGCACGGGCTGGCCGCCATCCAGATGCAGGCCGACATCGCGCTCCACCTCGGCACGCCGGACGACGCGGCCACCGCGCTGGGGGCCATCTCGAAGGCCGCGGACGAGGGTCTGACCGAGCTGCGCACCACCCTCGCGCAGATCCGGCCCGGGACCTCCTCCGGTTCGGCGCCCGAGCGTGCGCCGACGGCGGGCCTCGCCAACCTGGAGGTGCTGGCACAGCGGGTGCGCTCGGCGGGAGTGGCCGTCGACCTCCAGGTCAGCGGCACGCCCCTGCCGCTGCCCGACGCCGTGGACCTCGCGGCCTACCGTGTGCTCCAGGAGTCGCTGACCAACGTGGTCAAGCACGGGGCCGGTGCCGCGGCGCACGTCGAGGTGGCCTACGGGGCGGACGTGGTCCGGTTGCGCGTCCGGAACCCGCGCGGCCCCGACGGTGGCTTCGTCGCGGGCTTCGGGATCACCGGGATGCGACGCCGGGTCGAGTCGCTGGGCGGGCAGCTCGTCGCCGGGCCCGACGACGAGTCCTTCGAGGTGCGGGCAGCCCTGCCCGCTGGAGGTGTCGCATGATCTCGGTGCTGCTCGTGGACGACCAGGACCTGGTCCGGATGGGGCTGCGTGCCCTGCTCTCCGGGGAGGACGACACCAGGGTCGCCGGCGAGGCCGGCGACGGGATCGCCGCCGTGGCCGAGGCCCGCCGCCTGCGGCCCGACGTCGTGCTCATGGACATCCGGATGCCGGGCATCGACGGGATCGAGGCGACCCGCCGCATCGCGGAGGACCCCGATCTCGTCGCCACCCGCGTGGTCGTGCTCACGACGTTCGAGCACGACCAGTACGTCGTGGACGGTCTGCGCGCCGGCGCCAGCGGATTCCTGCTCAAGAACACTCCGCCGGCGGATCTCGTCGCCGCGATCCGCACGGTGCACGACGGCGGTGCGCTGCTGGCGCCGTCGGCCACGCGCACGCTGATCCGTGAGTTCACCGCAGCGTCGCCGCGGACGCTGCGGCCACACCCGCGCATCGGTGATCTCACCGACCGTGAGCACGAGGTCGTCTGCCTCGTGGCGCAGGGCATGAGCAACCACGAGATCGCCGAGCACCTCGTGCTGAGCCCTGCCACCGCCCGGACGCACGTGTCGCGCGCGATGATCAAGCTCTCCGCCCGTGACCGCGCCCAGCTGGTGGTGTTCGCCTACCAGTCGGGCCTGGCCTGAGCCGTTCCCGGCTACTGAGTCGCCGCATAACAAAGATGTCACCGGGGGTTCCGGCGTTTACCTGATAGTGGTTTCATTCGGACATGAAGCTGCTTCGAACTTTTCCGAAGGTTTCCTTCGAGTTCGGGCTCGCCTCATGGCAGTGGCTGGGGCTCAGCGAGCAGAATCCGCGCTTCGCTACCTGTTTCGGCGACATCTTCCTCGAGTCGCTGGACGGATGGTGGTTCCTGGACACCGTCGAGGGCACGCTCGAGCTCCGCTGGACCTCCGCGGTCACCATGTACACCGAGCTGGAGTCCGCCGAGGGCCGCGCCACCTACCTGATGGACGACCTGGTCCGCGACGCCCGCAGCCGCGGCATCCACCTCGGCGAGGACGACGTCTACACCTTCAACCCGCACCCTGCCCTCGGCGGTGAGCTGGGGGCGGACGGCCTCGGCACCATGCGCTTCGAGCTCGCGGTCAACTGGGTGGGCCAGATGCACGACCAGGTGCTCCACAACCCGGGCGAGATCAGACTGCCCCCGATGCCCGACGACGGTCGCCGCACCCCGGCCCGCCAGGTCGGGGCAGCCCGGGATGCCGCATGGTCGGACGACGAGACCTTCGACGTACCGTTCGAGCAGTATCTGGCCACCACCACCTTCGCGGCGGTCTCCGGGCCGAAGCAGCACGATGACAGCGGCTATCCGCCGCTCGCGCCGCTGCACGGCCGGCCGACCGGCTCGGGCCACGTCCCGCACGCCGCACAGAGCTACCGCAGCCCGAGGCACGGCATCGCGCGCCACGAGGCGCCCGCCGGCCCGGAACAGCCCGGTCCGACGCCACCCTGGCAGGGCCAGAACCAGGGCCAGGGCCAGTCGGCCTCGTCCTGGCCCGGGGAGGCCGACCCGGCGCAGCCGTGGCCGGCAGCGAGCCAGGCACCCCGGCCCGAGGCGCCGCCCGAGAGCTACGCCGACTCGTTCGACCCGCCCTACCCGACGGCTCCCGAGCAGTACGGGACGGACCCGGACGAGCAGCAGCCCAGCGCCCCGTACACCCAGCAGGACTGGCTCCCGTACGGCAGTGCCCCGGGTGCCGGCAGCCAGGACGAGCAGGATCAGGCCGGGTCGACATGGGGCAGCCCGGCCTGGAACAGTCCCACGTGGGGCAGCCCGGCCTGGGGCGGCCACGCGCCGGCGGTCGCCGCCGGCGGCAGCCCGCAGCAGGCGGGGCGCACCGACGACCCGTTCACCGCGTGGGACGACCTGTGGGGGAAGCGCTGAGCCGCTGCCGCCGCGCGGCCGCCGCCTGACGGACGACGGGCACGCCGGTCGGTCGGTCCGGACGCAGCCGACGCTCGCGCTCGGTCCGCGCGACCAGGCTCAGCTCCCCCGGGGTCGTGGTGCGCGCGCGCTTGAGCAGGCGGGTCTCCAGCGCCACCCGGTTGCCCCGCCGCAGCCCGTCGGTGTAGCCGAGGATCGTCTGCGCGTGCGCGTGGGTGATGTGCCCGCCGCGCAGCGCCGCAAGCGTCCGCGGATGCTCGTGCACCAGCGCCCGGGACTCCTCGATGAGCGCCACCGCCGTGCCCTCCGGCACCCGCAACGCCTTGGCCAGCTCCTCGACGAGCTCGGGAGCCAGCCCGGCGAGGTCGTCCGTCTCGACCTCGGAGGCGCCGAACAGCTCGGGCCGGCCGGCCACCCACTCCCGGACCGATTCCATGAGCACGGCGCGCGAGGCAGCGAGCGAGGCAAGGAGCGCGTCGACCGCCGCCACTGCGTCGACCGCCTCCGTGAGGTTCGCGAAACCGCTCGCGAACCCAGACTCGCGCGGTGCGGCTGCACCACGCGCGGACTGGCCCGGCACGTTGGCGGGACCCTGTGTCACCAGCTCCATGTTCGAACGCATGTTCTAAACATAGGGGTTGCGGCCGACACGCGCCACCCAACGCTCCGCAGCGCGTCCGCGCCCCGCACAATGGGGCTGTGCCGATCCGACGCGCCGTTGTGGCGCCCCGCGCCGTATGCGCCGCCCTGGCGGTACTGCTCACCGTGAGCGGCTGCGACCTGGCCGACAGGACGGCGAGAGCCGACGACCCGGACCAGGAGCCCACGTCGACCGCAGGACGGTCGCCGGCCGACCCGGAGCAGCCGAAGCCCTCCGATACCGGTCGGCCCGAGGCGCGGACCAGCACGGTCACCCTCGACGGTGCCGTCCTGCGTATCGACTCCCGGAAGGCCGCCGTGGTGCGGGCCGACGGTGACGTCCCAGGGCTGCAGACGGTCACCCTCAGCCTTGCCCTCGGCGGGACGGCCGACCTGACCCTCACGTCGCCGGGCACGCTCGACGTCGACCCGGACGGCAGCATCACCGTGCTCGACGACGGGGGCACACCCGTCGCGGCGATCGGCCCGCCCGCACCGCCGTCGGGCACCGAGGACGACGCGCCCCGCATCGAGGTCACCGACACCGACGCCACCCACGCCCGGGTGGAGGTGGACGACCGGGTCCCGCCGGCGCAGGGCTCGGGAACCGCCGGGAAGGCGGACCAGAAAGGGCCGCTGGAGGTCACGTTCGAGGTCGGCACGCACGCGATCGAGAGCGCGACCTGGGGCGAGAACGAGGGTGGACGGTCGCTCGCCGTCGACCCGACGGACTGGGCGCGGCACGCGGGCGAGGCAGGGCTCGACCTGATCCGCAGCCAGCTCGTCGCGGCGGAGCCGGAAGCGGAGAGCCCCACCATGGAGCACCAGCTCGTGTGCCACGCGGTCGGCGCACCCGACAAGAGCACGTGGAACCTCGAGCCCTGGCGACCCGACGTCGGGCTGATCCTCACCGCCACCGCGCACTGCAACCCGGTATGAGACCGGCGCGCCCCGAACCGGGGCGACCCGAGCCGTGACCGAGTCGTGACCGTCAGCGGTGCGATTCAAGGTGCGAGGGCGCGCCGGTTGAGGTTTCCTGGAAGCGAAGGCGGGGCAGGCTCGCCACACAATCTGATGAGCCCCAGCTCAGCCGGACCTCAGCTCATGATGTCGCGCGCGCCCAGACGCACGACCGTCATCCGCGGGTGCCCAGCGATCCACGGGAGTTCCCCCTGGGGTCAGGCATAGCTCCTCGGAGATACCTTGGCAGGGAGGCTCCCGATGACTCGTGTACTCGTTCTTGGATCCATCATCGCCGTCGGTTGCGGCGCACTGCTCGGATTCACAGTGGCTTACCAGCTCGTACCACTCACCGTGCTCGCCGCCCTCCTCGGACTGGCGGGCATTCTTCTTGTCGTCCGCGCGATCCCTGTGCCGACGGGGGAGCCGGACGCCCCCGTGACGCTCGGCGGGCCGCTCGCGCGCCCCGCCGAGGACGAGGAGTCTGCCGACGAGCCCGTACCGGCACCCGTGCAGCAGCTCCCCGTCCCCGTCGTCGCCGCGGTGCCGGACGCCGCGTGACCGGTGCCGTCAGGCCGTCCTCGCCTGCTGCTTGCGCAGCTCCTTCTCGCTGACCGGCGCCGTACCGCTCGCGCGCAGCTCGCGGTAGTAGGCGCGCGCCTCGTCCTGACGCGCCTTCTCCGAGCCGTCGGCGATCGGGGCACGCAGGTGCTCCTGGCCGAAGCCCCAGCCGTCGATGACGTCGAGCACGTCCGGGCGCAGCTCCTTGAGCAGCCGGTCGATCGTGGACGTCACGGCCTTCGCACGCCCCGCTGAGAGTCGGCCGTTGGTCAGGTGCCAGTCGAGGTGCCGCTCGATGGTCGTGAGGCCGTAGATGTCACGAAGGAGGGTCAGCGTCCTGCGCGTACCGGCGTGGGGCATCGTGCCGATGGCCTTCGTGAACGCGTCCCAGCGCACCAGCTCGGCCCACGCCGCAGCGGACCCGATGAGGCGCACCTGGTTGTCGTCGAAGATCTCCTGCGCACGGATCGAGTCGGCCTTGAGCGCCGGGCGCATGCCCAGCGCGGTAGCGGCGACCATGCCCTCGTAACGGCCGGCGATCAGCTCACGCTGCAGGTCGGCGTCCAGCAGGCGACCCGCGGCGCGCGTGCCGGCGCCGTCGGCCACCGTCTGGCCGAGCCGCTTGAGCGGCACCTTGTGCAGCAGGACGTCCTTGGCCTGCCCTGCCACGATGCCCGCCATACCAGCGGGGGACTTGGCCGCCCTGGCCAGCTTCTTGCCGTAGTCGCCCACGAGCCGCTTGGCGGCGAGCTGGAGCAGCACGTGGTTGTCGCCCTCGAAGGTGGCATAGACGTCGAGGTCCGCGCGCAGGCCCGTGAAGCGGTTCTCGGAGAGGAAGCCGGCGCCGCCGCAGGCCTCACGGCACTCCTGCAGCGTGTCGAGGGAGTACCAGGTGGAGGTCGCCTTGAGAGCGGCAGCGGTGGTCTCGAGGTCCTCGCGCATCGCCGGGGTGTCCTCGCGGCCGGAGAACACCGCGTCGAACAGGTCGAGCAGCTCGTCGTGCGCGAAGTGCATCGCGTACGCCTCCGCGATGCGGGGGAAGAGCCGGCGGCGGTGCGTCGCGTAGTCGAGCAGCGTCAGCTCGTCGGCACCGGCCGCAGGCGAGAACTGGCGGCGCTGCTCGGCGTACTTCGTGGCGATCGCGAGGCCGATCTTCGCCGCGGTGATCGCAGCGCCGTCGAGGGAGACACGCCCCTGCACCAGGGCACCCAGCATCGTGAAGAAGCGGCGACCGGGACTGTCGATCGAGGAGGTGTAGGTGCCGTCGGCGGCCACCTGGCCGTAGCGGGCGAGCAGGTCCCGGCGCGGCACGCGCACGTCCGTGAAGTGCAGCTTGCCGTTGTCGATGCCGTTGAGGCCGCCCTTCTGGCCGTCGTCCTCACCGCCGACGCCCGGCAGGAACTCCATGGTCTGCGGGTCGCGGATCGGCACGTAGAAGCAGTGCACACCGTGGTCCACGCCGCCCGTGATGAGCTGCGCGAACACCGTCGCCGCCACGCCGTCCTTCGCCGCGTTGCCGAGGTACTGCTTCCACGCCCCGCGGAACGGGGTGTTGATGACGAACTCCTCGGTCTCCACGTCATACGTCGCGGTGGTGCCGATCGAGGCGACGTCGGAGCCGTGGCCCGTCTCGGTCATCGCGAACGCGCCGGGGACGGACAGGTCCATCGCGCCGGGCAGCAGCCGGTCCTGCTGCTCCTCGGTGCCGAGGTGGTTGATCGCGGAGGCGAAGAGCCCCCACTGCACGCCGGCCTTGATCTGCAGCGAGGGGTCGGCGACGACGAGCTCCTCGAAGCCCACCAGGTTGGCGCCCGCCTGACCGCGACCGCCCAGGCGCTCCGGGAAGGCCCGCAGGACCTGGCCGTAGGGCACCATCTGCCGCATCTGGGCGAGGGCGATCGTCCGGTGCTCCTCCTTGGTGATCCCCTCCTGCTTCCAGAGCTCGGGGTGCTCCGCCACCATGCGGCGAGCCTCGGAGCGCTCCTCCGGCCAACGGCCGAGCAGCATCTGCTGCAGCGCGGGCACGTCCACCCGGCTGCCCGACGGCGCACGAGGCGCCGCGGGCCGGGGCGCGGTGGCCTCGGTGGCCGTGGGAGTGGTCACGGGCTCGGAGGTGGTCGTCATCGGTTCTCCTCGGTGTTCGGCCGGTGGGCCAGGTGCTGGGTCTCGGGAGGGTGGGTCAGGTCAGGTGGTCACGGACGCGGTGCCGGGGCGGTCGTGGTGCAGCACGCCCACCGGTCCGGTCCAGAGCCAGAGCGTCACGCGCTCCGTCAGCTCTTCACGGGTCAGCGGGCTGGACTCGATGTTGCGGTGGCCGAGCCACCACTCGCCGGAGCCCCGCACGAAGCCGACGGCGCCGGCGGCCCACGCGGCGGCGTCGGCCTGCGGGACGTCGGTAGCCCGGGCGAACGGCTCGGCGACCAGCTCGATCACCGAGTCGAGGTACGCGCCGAGCGGGTGCAGGTCGACGGGTGTGGTCGGCACGGCAGCGTCCGTCGCGTCCTCGGCGGCCGTGGCACGCCGGCCACGACGGCCGCTCTCGATCGGGGCGGGCTCGTTGCCGCCGATGGCGGTCCGGGTGACGAACCAGTACACGTTGGGCGAGCTCTCGATCATCTCGAGGTAGACCCGTACCATCTCGCGCAGCGCCATCTCGGGGCTGTCCGCACGCTGCGCTGCGGCGCGCAGGGCGTCGTGCATCTGCATCACCACGGTCTCCGCGACAGCGAGCCGCAGACCCGCCTTGTCGTCGAAGTACCGGTAGACGATGGACTTGGACGTACCGGCCGCAGCGGCGATCTCGTCCATCGAGACCGCGGGCCCGAGGCGGTGCACGGCCTTGCGCGCGGCACGGACGAGCTCTGCCCGACGGGCGGTGCGGTGGTCGTCCCAGCGGGTCGAACGACCGTCGACTCCGATGCTCATCGCTCCGCCTCCCCACCTGGACTCGCTAGAGGTCTTGTGATTCGTCTCACGAGACTGAGAGTATCAGGTACTGTGAGTCCTGGGCACCACCTCGGACGAACCCGGTAGCGACCTGCCCCGGACTCGACCAGGCTCGGTCCAAGAAGCCACCTGCCCGACGATGAGTGAGAAGGAACAGCGACGTGTCCACTACCCCCTCCCCCGTCCCGTCCACGCGCGAGGCCGTCATCATCGGCGGCAACCGCATCCCGTTCTCCCGCGCCGGCAAGAAGTACGTCCGGACCAGCAACCAGGACATGTTCACCACAGCGCTGGAGGGCCTCGTCGCCCGGTTCGGCCTGCAGGGTGAGCGCCTCGGTGAGGTAGCCGGCGGCGCCGTGCTCAAGCACAGCAAGAACTTCAACCTGATCCGCGAGTCGGTGCTGGGTTCCTCCCTCGCGCCCACCACCCCGGCCTACGACGTGCAGCAGGCCTGCGCCACGGGCCTCGAGGCCGCCATCGCGGTGACCAACAAGATCAAGCTGGGCCAGATCGAGTCCGGGATCGCGGGCGGCACGGACACCGTGTCGGACGCGCCGATCGTCGTCAGCGACCGCCTCCGCGCCGCGCTCCTGGACTTCAACCACGCCAGGACGACCGGCGCCAAGCTCAAGGCCCTGGCCGCGATCCGCCCGAAGGACCTGGCCCCCGCGACCCCGAGCACCGGTGAGCCGCGTACGCACCTCTCGATGGGCGAGCACCAGGCCATCACGACTGCCAAGTGGGGCATCTCCCGCGAGGCCCAGGACGAGATCGCCTACAACTCGCACCAGAACCTCGCCCGCGCCTGGGAGTCCGGGTTCTTCGACGACCTGGTCACCCCGTTCAAGGGCCTGACGCGCGACGACAACCTGCGCCCCGACACGTCGCTCGAGAAGCTCGCGAAGCTCAAGCCGGTCTTCGGCGCCAAGCTCGGCCAGACGGCCACGATGACGGCGGGCAACTCGACGCCGCTGACCGACGGCGCCTCCGCCGTCCTGTTCGCCTCGCGCGCCTGGGCCGAGGAACGCGACCTGCCGGTCCTGGCGAAGTTCGTGGACGCGGAGACCGCGGCCGTCGACTTCGTGCACGGTCACGAAGGGCTGCTCATGGCACCTGCCGCCGCCGTGCCGCGGCTGCTGGCCCGCAACGGCCTCACCCTCGACGACATCGACTTCTTCGAGATCCACGAGGCGTTCGCCTCCACCGTGCTGACCACGCTCGCGGCGTGGGAGGACGAGGAGTACTGCCGCACCGAGCTCGGCCTCGACGGCGCGTTCGGCAAGATCGACCGCAGCAAGCTCAACGTGAACGGCTCCTCGCTCGCGGCGGGCCACCCGTTCGCGGCGACCGGCGGGCGCATCATCGCGACCGCGGCGAAGCTGGTGGCCGAGAAGGCCGCCGAGACCGGCCGCCCGGCACGGGCACTGATCTCGGTCTGTGCCGCCGGCGGCCTGGGTGCCGTCGCCGTCGTCGAGTCCTCCTGAGGCCCTCCCCTCCCCCCCAGATCGGAAGGAAATCCGTGGCTGACAACTACACCAGGTTCGTGAACGGCGAGCTCGGGAAGAAGCTCGCGAAGCAGCTGGGCCTCCCCCGGCCCGCCGTCCTGCGCCGCTACGCCCCTGGCGCACCCCTGACGGTGGGCCCTGTGCTCGTCGTGTCCGACGACGCCTCGGCCGCCGACGCGGACGCGCTCGCCAAGGCCCTGCTCGCCTGGGACGTGGACGTGCGCCGTTCCACGGAGGGTGCCGCCGACGTCCGCTGGGGTGGCGTGGTCCTCGTCGGCACGGCCGCCGAGTCTCCCGAGGCCGTCTCGGAGGCGGTGCTGGCGCTGGGCAGCACGCTGCGCAGGCTCGCGGGCAACGCGCGCGTCGTCGTCCTGTCCCGTGCACCGGAGGCCGGCGACCCGCCGGCGCTCGCCGCGACCCGGGCCGGCTTCGAGGGCTTCACGCGCTCGCTCGGCAAGGAGCTGCGGGGCGGCGCCACGGCGAACGGCCTGCAGCTGACCGGTGGTGCGGCCGTCGACTCGGCGTCCGCACTGGGCACGCTCCGCTTCTTCCTGTCCGCGAAGTCGGCGTACGTCGACGGCCAGGTGCTGCCCGTCGGCCCGTCGGACCCGCTGGACGACGTCGACTGGCAGCAGCCCCTGGCCGGCAAGGTGGCCGTCGTCACTGGCGCCGCGCGCGGCATCGGTGCGGCGATCGCACGCACCCTGGCCCGGGACGGCGCCAAGGTCGTCGTCGTGGACGTGCCCGCCGCCGGCGAGTCGCTGGCCGCCGTCGCGAACGAGGTCAAGGGCACTGCCGTGCAGCTGGACGTGACCGCCGCCGACGCCGGCACCAAGATCCTGGAGGCGACCCGGCACCTCGGCGGGATCGACGTCCTGGTGCACAACGCGGGCATCCTGCGGGACAAGCTGCTCGCGAACATGAAGCCTGGCCAGTGGGACTCCGTCATCGCGGTGAACCTCGCCTCCCAGCTGCGCATCAACGAGCAGCTGCTGGCCGCCGGGGTCGAGGGGCTGCGCATCGTGTCGCTGGCCTCGACGTCGGGCATCGCCGGCAACAAGGGGCAGACCAACTACGCGTACTCGAAGTCCGGCGTGATCGGCCACACGGCCGCCACCGCGCCGCTCGTGGCAGAGCTGGGCGGCACGGCGAACGCCGTCGCGCCGGGGTTCATCGAGACCGAGATGACCAGGTCCATCCCGTTCGCCACGCGCGAGGTGGCGCGGCGCGTCATCCCGTCGCTCCAGCAGGGCGGGCTGCCGCTCGACGTCGCCGAGGCGATCGCGTTCCTCTCGTCGCCGGTAGCGAAGGGCGTGAACGGGCAGGTCCTGCGCGTCTGCGGTCAGTCGATGGTGGGCAAGTGACGGGTAGCGAGCTGACCAGGACGGGAGCACCGGCGTCGTACGGCATGACCGAGCTGGCTCGGCTGCCGAAGCTCGGCGGGCTGCTCGCCAAGGGCGCCTCCGGGTCCGTCGGCAAGCGGCCAAAGGGCGCCGTCCGGCTGCCCGAGGTCGCCTATCAGGTGGCGGACGTCGATACCTCGGGCGAGGCGACGCACCTCGCGTCCTACCTCCGCCTGCTGGGCGAGCCCGCGTCCGAGGTGCTGCCCGCCGGGTTCCTGCACGTGCTGGCGTTCCCGCTGGCCACGGCGGTGATGGTGCGCGGTGACTTCCCGTTGCCGCTGCTGGGCATGGTGCACCTGAGGAACACGGCGCGCGTGCTCCGGCCCGTGCGGCTGGGCGAGACGCTGACGGTGCGGGCCTGGGCGCAGGACGCCCGTGCGCACCGCCGCGGCGTCCAGGTGGACCTCGTGGCGGAGGTGCTGGTGGGCGGCGAGCTCGCCTACCGGGGCGTGTCGACGTACCTGGCCAAGGGCTTCACCGCGCCCGACGGCGGTGCGCCGCCGGCCGAGGCCCCGCGCGCGGAGTGGGCGGCACCCCTGCCGACCGCACGCTGGAAGCTCGGCGGCGGCACCGGCCGGGCCTACGGCGCGGTGTCGGGCGACCAGAACCCGATCCACACGTCGGGCCTCGGCGCCAAGGCGTTCGGGTTCCCGCGGGCGATCGCGCACGGGATGTACACGGCGGCGCGGGCGCTGGCCGAGGTGGGGCCGGCCCGCCGGGGCGAGACGTACGAGTGGACCGTCGAGTTCTTCAAGCCGGTCCTGCTCCCGAGCACGGTCGACGTGGCGATCCGGTACGCGGACGAGGTCTCGACAGGCTCGACCATCCCAGGAGGCTCGCCGGCCGCGGAGGGCTTCGTCTACGAGGGCTGGCGTTCGGGCAAGAACACCCGCCACTTCCGAGGCACCGTCACCCCGCTCTGACCGGCACGGCGGACCGCGAAAGCCTTCACCATGCGATCGGGCTTGAGATCCTCGACGTTCTCAAGCCTGATCGCATGGTGGAGGCGGACTTTCGGCCTGTCGGGCAGCAAGGCGCGGCAGCAGCAGCTCTTCCCAGAGGATCGCGCGCTTGGGGCGGAAGAAGCCCGAGTGGCCGACGCGGGCCAGCCCGTGGTCGGCGGCGCGCATCTCGACGAGCTCGACGTCCGCGTTCGGGAACTCACGGCTCCAGTACCGGATCGACTCGGGGGAGATCAGCTCGTCGTCGGCCGTCCAGAGGGCGGTGATCGGCGTCTCGACCTTCGCGAAGCGGTCACGCAGCTCGGGATGCTCGCTGAACAGGTAGTCCGCGTGCAGGCACCAGCGCCCCCACTGCCGCATGACGCCGCCGGGCAGGTCGTCGAGGATCCGGAGCCGGCGGCCCGGGTAGTAGCCGACGGCCGCGATCGCGGCGGGTGCGATGGCCCGCCACAGGAGCGGCGACCAACGCTTGATCATCGGGACGGCCTTGCCTCGCCAGCCGGTCCCCGATGCCACCATGACGCAGCCGTCCACGCCGACGTCGGACAGGAAGCCCAGGCTCTGGCCGCCGAACGAATGGCCCACCCACGTGAACGGGACGCCGACGACGTCTGCCCGCGCGCGAGCGTGCCCCGCCGCGACCTCCGCGTCGTGGTACCAGTCCAGCGCGGTCGCCGTGGAGTCCCGCATCGGGCCGTACAGCTCAGGCTCCGAACCGCGGTACGAGAAGGTGAGCACCGCGAAGCCCCGGTCGGCGAGCCAGGCCGCGAGGTGCCGGTAGAACCGCATGGGCATGGCCATGGCTGGTGCGATCCCCACGACGCCGACCACCGCGCCGTCCGGCAGGAACCAGCGTCCGGCGACGGGCTCGCCGGCGGCGGCGGGGAAGCTCACGTCCTCGATGCTCACGCTCCGGAGGCTATCTCCCGTATCCTCGCCACGGCGGCGAACTTCATCCGGTGGGAGGGTGCCCATGCTCGGTGACGTACTCGGCCTGACGAAGACGCAGTCCCTCGCGTACCGCGACCTGGTGGCGTCTCCGTCCCTCGACGCGGCGGAGCTGGGCGAGCGGCTCGGGTGCGACCCCGGTGACGCGCTGGACGTGCTCCGCGCGCTGGAGAGCCACGGCCTCGCGGCCCGGCAGAGCGCCGACGACTCCCGCTTCCAGGCCGCTCCCCCCGAGATAGCGCTGGGTGCGCTGCTCGCCCGCCGCAAGGACGAGATCCGCGCCGCACAGGTCGAGCTGATCGAGCTCGAGGAGGAGTTCCGGCGGTCGTCCGCGCTGCGGCCGGCCACCGACGTCGTCGACGTGGTGCGCGGTGCCGACGCCGTGAAGCACCGCATCATGCAGCTGCAGCTCGGCGCACGCGAGACCGTCGAGTCGTTCACCAAGCCGCCGGTCTTCGTGATGCCCGCCGACGAGAACACCGCGGAGGACCAGGCCGTCGCACGTGGCGTGCGGTACCGCGTCGTCGTGGACCGGGTGTTCCTGGACACGGGCGTCCTGCGGGTCGACGATGTCGCCGAGGCCATCGAGAACGGCGAGGACGTGCGGTTCTCGGAGCGGGTGCCGATCAAGCTGTTCATCATCGACCACCGGCTCGCCTTCGTGCCGATCCAGACCGTCGTCGAGGTGAGCACCGAAGGCTCGGACCTGGCGCCCGACCTGGTGGGCGCGCTGATCATCCACCCGTCCGGGCTGCTGGACGCGCTGATCGCCCTGTTCGAGAGCGTGTGGCGCGACGCCACCCCGTTCGCCCGGCCGGGCGAACGGCCCGAACCGTCCGACCTCGACCAGGAGGACGCCCGCATCCTCGCGCTCATGCTGGCCGGCCTCACCGACCAGTCGGTGGCGAGCAAGCTCGGGCTCTCCCTGCGCACCGTCCAGCGGCGCGTCAAGGTGCTGATGGGCGTGGCCGGCGTCTCGACCCGCATCCAGCTCGGCTGGCACGCCGCGCGCAAGGGCTGGCTCTGACGGCTCGCTCCGTGGCAGCGTGGGCGCCATGACCAGCCTGGCGTGCATCATCCGCCCATCCACCCCGCCGTCACGCATCATCCCGCTCGCTCGCGCCGTCGAGTCCGCGGGGATCGACGAGGTCTGGCTCTGGGAGGACTGCTTCCAGACCGGCGGCATCTCCACCGCGGCCGCGATCCTGTCCGCCACCGAGCGGGTCCGGGTCGGGATCGGGGTCCTGCCGACGCCCCTGCGGAACGTCGCGCTCACTGCCATGGAGATCGCGACGGTCGACGGGATGTTCCCGGGCCGGCTCGTCCCGGGGATCGGGCACGGCGTGCAGCCGTGGATGGCTCAGGTGGGCGCGAAGGCCGCCTCGCCGCTGACCCTCATGCGCGAGTACTCGGGCGCGCTGCGGGCGCTGCTCGCCGGGGAGCGTGTGACGGCGTCAGGTCGGTACGTGTCCCTGGACGACGTCGCGCTCGACTGGCCGCCCGCGCGGCCCGTGCCGGTTCCGGTCGCCGCGACCGGGCCGAGGTCGCTGCGCCTGGCGGGCGAGTTCGGCGACGGCGTGGTGCTCGAGGGCTCTGTCGGCCTGCCCGGGCTGCCCGCCGTGCTCGAGCGGGTCGCCGAGGGCCGGGCGGTGGCAGGCCGGGACGGGGCGAGCTTTCCCGTGATCCAGTTCGTCCCGGGCGGCACCGGGCCCGGCGCCGCCGCGCGCCTGCGGGCCGAGCTCACCGCCTGGGGCATGGACGTGGCCGACGACACCGCGCTCGCGCAGTACGCCCTGTGGGGCGATGCCCAGGCACTTGCCGACGGGGTGCGCAGGTACGGCGGGGCGGGCGTGGACACCGTGGCGCTCCAGCCGACGGAGGACGACCCCGACCTGGAGCAGCTCGTCAGCGTGGTCGGCGCCGCCCAGGAGCTGCTCCGCACGGCCTAGCCGGCCGCGCTCCGGGCCACGTGCCCGGCGACACAGCGCGACGCCGGGGTCGCAGCGCCTCCTGGGCGCCGCGACCCCGGCGTCGTGCTTCCGGGCCGGTCAGGCGGTCAGATGTCGCGCGGCGGCGGCGCGAACGAACCCGACTCACCCGGGTCGGTGCGGGGCGCGGCCGCGGGGGCGGCGCCATGCTCCGCGACGGGCGTGGCAGCGGCGCCACCACCCGACGAGAGGTTGCCGAGGAAACCCTCGACACGAGGCCGCATGGGGCCGATCAGCGCACCACCGACACCGACGATCAGAATGCCGGCCAGGGTAGCCAGGAATGCCACCAGGACGGGCATTGTCACGGTCGTGCCGATGCCGATCTGGTTCACGGCGGCGATAACACCCAGCGCGATGATGAAGAAGGACACGGACTTCGCGACCAGAGGACCGTAGGAAACCCGGCTCATGGAGTTGAGGAGAAGGTCCTTCACGGCATTGGCGATGGCGCCTGCGATCACCACGATGATGATCGCGACGACCAGCTTCGGGAGCCACGCCACGATGTCGTTGACGATCGCGCTCACCGGGTTGGTGGGACCGAACGCGCTCAGTGCGAGCTGGAGCGCGATGAGCAGGATGAAGTAGTAGATGATCTTCGTGAGCAGCGCGATCGGCTCGATACCCGAACCCGCGAGGAGCCGGTTGGCGCCTGCCTTCTCGAGCACCTTGTTGAAGCCGATCCGCTTCAGGACCATCCCGACGAACCGGGCGACCGCCTTCGCGATGAAGTACCCGATGAGGAAAACGATCAGGAACACGAGCAGCTTCGGGATGAAGCTCGCGATCGCGCCGAGCGCGTTCGTCAGCGGCGCGAGCCAGTCGACCTGGAGCGGCACAACAAGACCTGCATTGAGGAATGGCATAGTTCTCTCCCCCTTCGAGACTTTTCTCGTCACCTCTGCTACACCACGGTGGCGCAGCACAAAGGTGCCAGCACTCCACGAACATATGCCGCAGAAGCGCATTCTGCGCGGCGTGGAATTGCTTCCTGCGCGCACCATTAGGCAGAGAAGGCGCATATGTGCAGGTCAGGCGGCCAAGCACCAGTTGTCTTGTTCGTGAATCTGGCCGCGCGCGCTGTAGAGCGGGTGAGACATAAGCGGCTTTTCCAGACACCTGGCGCCCAGCGCATAACCTGGCCGGATGGATGCCCTGCATGAGCGGACCGCCGTCGAGCTCCGCGACCTCCTTGCCGCGGGCGAGCTCTCGCCCACCGAGGTCACCGACCATTTCCTCGACCGGGTGGAGCGCCTCAACGGTGCCGTCGGTGCGTTCGCCGCCGTCACCCCTGAGCGAGCCAGGGAGCGAGCGGCGGCACTCCGGCGGGACGGTGGTGGCCCGAGCGGCGCGCCCCCGGCGTCAGGCAGCCTCTGGGGCCTGCCGACCGGCGACAAGGACCTGTGGAACCGCGCCGGCGTGCCGACCGGGTTCGGGTCCCGCGCGTTCGCGGGCCTGCCGCCCGCTCAGGAGAGCGACGAGATCGTCCAGATCCTCGACGCGGCGGGCATCGTCAGCCTCGGCAAGACGGCAGCGCCCGAGCTGGGCTTCCCCGCCTACACCGAGCCGGTTGGGGCCCCGCCGGCCCGCACACCGTGGGACCTGACCCGCGGCGCGGGCGGGTCCAGCGGTGGCGCGGCAGCGGCGGTGGCGGCGGGCATGGTCCCGTTCGCCCCCGGGTCCGACGGCGGCGGCTCGGTCCGGATCCCGGCGGCCGCCTGCGGCGTCGTCGGCCTGAAGCCGACGCGGGGGCTCCTGCCCGCGGGCAGCGGCGTCGACTCGCTCGGCGGGCTGGTCGTGAACGGGCCGATCGCGCGCACCGTCGCCGACGCCGCGCTCCTGCTCGAGGCGATGCTCCCGAGGCGCGCCGGGGGCGTCGTCGCGCACCCGTTCTCGCTGCGCGCGCCGTCGTACGAGGCGGGCGCCTACCTGGCGGCCGCGCAGCGTGCCACGCTGCCCGACCCGCTGACCGGGAGGAGCGGGCCGGACGGCGGCACCGCACGGATCGGGGTGACCACCACGTCGGCGTGGGACGACTTCTACGCCATCACCGTGTCGCCGGAGGCCAGGACCGCGCTCGACGCGGGCGTGGGGGCGCTCGCCGGGCTGGGGCACACGATGGACGAGATGGCGCTGGCCGAGGCGCCCGAGTACGCACCGGCGTTCCGGACCCTGTGGATGGGGGGCGCTTCGGCGGTACCGATCGACGACCCCGAGACGCTCGGCAAGCTGGAGCCGCTGACGCAGTGGCTGATCCGGTCGGGGCGTCAGGTCCCGGCGCGGCAGCTCGCCGAGGCGGTGCGCACGCTCAACGGTTACGAGCGCTCGCTGGTCGCCCAGGTCAGCGTGTACGACGCCGTCGTGACGCCCGCGCTCGCGCTCACCCCGCGCCCCATCGGCTGGTACGACGCCGGCGACCCGGAGCGGAACTTCGAGCAGCAGTGCCAGTACACGCCGTTCACCTCGATGCTCAACGTCGCGGGGCTGCCCGCGATCACCGTGCCGACGCACTGGACGGCGCCGACGGCCGAGGCGCCCGCCGGGCTGCCGATGGGCGTGCAGATCATCGGCAGGCCGGGCGGCGAGCCAACCCTGCTGGCCCTAGCAGCCCAGCTGGAGGCGACCCTCCGGCCACGCCCGTCGTTCCCGATCTGATCTGTCGAGAACGGGGTTCTCAGCCCTCGTCCGGGAGGCAGCCGAAGGCCTCGTCGAAGCCCAGGGCCGCCGTCGCCAGGAGGCCCGCGAGGCCGGAGCCCTCCGGGACGGGCCGCGGGTCGTCGGTCACCACCCACAGCCCGTCGACGACGTCGTACCCGGCCTGCGGACCGTCCGCCACCAGGCGGCCGACGGCAGCGACGAGCCGCTCGACCTCCTCGCCCGCGGTGCCGACGCCGACCGAGGCGCGCACCGCACCGGCGTCGAACCCGAGGCGGCCGAGCAGCGGGTGTGCGCAGAAGCGCCCGTCGCGCACACCGATCCCGTGCTCGGCGGAGAGGTAGGCGGCGACGAGGCCGGGGTCGTAACCGGCCACGGTGAAGGTCACGACGCCCACGGGGTCGACGGCGTCCGCCCACACCCGTACCACCTCGACGCGGTCGATCGCCTCGAGCCCGGACACGAGCCGACGCCGGAGGGCGTTCTCGTGCGCCACGACGTCCGCCGGAGCGAGCGCCGCGAGCTCCTCGCACGCCGCGGCGAGCGCCACGGCGCCGATCACGTTGGGCGATCCCGCCTCGTGCCGGGCCGGGCCCTCGTGCCAGTCGGTGCCCGCCACGCGGACGCGCCGCACGGCACCGCCGCCCGCGAGGTACGGCGTGCCCGCGTCGAGCCAGTCACGTCGGCCCACCAGCACGCCCGCGCCGAACGGGGCGTACGTCTTGTGCCCGGAGAAGGCGAGGTAGTCGACACCGGTCGACCCGAGGGAGATGCGCCGGTGCGGTACGAGCTGGGCGCCGTCGAGCACCACGCGCACGCCGAACTCGTGGGCGACCGCGACGATCTCGTCGACGGGGAGCGACTCTCCCGTCACGTTGGAGGCGCCGGTGAGGGCGAGGAGCGCGAACTGCCGGTGCGGCGCCGCGGCGGCCAGCTCGTCGCGGATCTGGGCGAGCGTCTCGGCCACGGTGGAGCCGCCGGTCAGCACTGTCGCCTCGGCGCCGCGCTGCCACGGCAGCAGGTTGGCGTGGTGCTCGACGTCGAGCACCAGCACCCGGCCGGGTTCGCCGTCGGGCTGGGCGGGGACGCAGCCGGCGAGGAGGTTCAGCGAGTCGGTGGTGTTGCGGGTGACGATCGTCAGGTCGTCCTCGCGGGCGCCGACGAACGCGCCGATGGTGCGCCGGGCCGTCTCGTAGAGGGCGGTGCTGACCTGGGAGAGGTAGCCCGCGCCGCGGTGGACGCTCGCGTACAGGGGGAGCACCTGGGTGACGCGGTCGGCGACGGCCTGCAGCGCCGGGGCCGACGCGGCGACGTCGAGGTTGGCGTAGGGCACCCGGGTTCCGTCCACGAGCGGGACGGGTGTCCCGCCGCCGACCACGGGGCGCAGCGGGGCGACGTCGGCCACCGTGTCGTCGGTGAGCGTGGTGTGGGTGAGGGTGGTTGCAGACATGGCGTCCTCCAGCACGGTCCTGGGGGAGGGTTCCCCCGCGCTTGCCGCACGCGGGTGCGCGCGGCCGAGTCGTCACCCGGGGCACCCCGCCGCGGAAGGAGGGTTGCCGGCCAGCGAGCCGGGGCTTGGCGCTGGCGCTCATGACCTGACGCAATGTTGCGGGCCGACCGGGCGGCGTGTCAACGATTGGGACGGACGTCTCGCATCTCGGGATGTGTGGCTTCGTTTTGTTTGTTCGGAACTTCCCGAACAAAGGAGTAGGCTCGGACCATGAGCACCGTCGAGGACTTCACCGAGGAAGCAGGGCTGTTCTACGAGCGGCTCGGCCTGAGCCGCACCGCCGGCCGCGTCGTCGGGCACCTGCTCGCGTCGGACGACGACGGTGCCGACGCACCCGAGCTGTGCGAACGGCTCGCCGTCGCCAAGAGCAGCATGAGCGTGGCGCTGCGCCAGCTCGACCAGGCGGGCATGGTCGAGCGCTTCCGGCGACGGGGCGAGCGCCGCGACCGGTACCGGCTCACCGAGGACGTCTTCGGCAGGGCGTTCCGGGCCAAGATGGCGGAGTTCGACGCCTTCCAGGAGCTCGCCGCGCGCGGGCTCGCCGCAGTGGGCGACGACCCGCGGCGGCGCCGACGCCTGGAGAACATGCGCGACATGTACGCCTTCATGGCGGACCGGTTCCCCGCGCTGCTGGACGAGTGGGAGGCCTCGCGATGAAGGTTCTCCTGGTCACCATGGGCAGCCGGGGCGACGTCGAGCCGTTCGCGGCGCTCGCCGCCGAGCTCGCCCGGACGGGGCACGAGCCGCTGCTGGCCGCACCACGCCGCCTGACCGAGGACGCCGCGGCCCGCGGGCTCCCGGTAGCGCCGCTCGACGACGGCATCTTCGCCCTGCAGGAGGAGGTGGCAGGTAAGGGAGCACGGGCGTCGATCACGGCGGCCCGATCGGCACTGCCGCTGCTCCGGCGCTGGCTCGACGACCTGGCCACCCTGCAGGACAGCGACGCCGACGTCGTCGTCTACGCACCCAAGTCGCTGGGGGCGCCCCACCTCGCGGACCGGCTGGGGGTGCCGTCGGTCGCCGCGCTGCCCGTCCCGCTGTTCAGCCCGACTGCACGGTTCCCGTCCCCGCTCAGCCCGGTCCGGCCGCCCCGGTTCCTCAACCGCGCGAGCTGGCGGCTGGCCGGCGCCGTCGAGGCGCCGTACCGGCGCATGGTCAGCTCCTGGCGGGCGGAGGCCCTCGGCCTGACCGGCCCGGCGCCTGGGCTCACCGAGCGCGTGGCACGCGACGGCGTCCTGCACGCCTGGAGCCGACACCTGCTGCCCGCGCCCGACGACTGGCCGGCCGAGGTCGCGCCCATCGGCTTCTGGAGCCTGCCGCCGGAGGAGGGCCAGGCTCTGCCAGCGGCTCTCGACCGGTTCCTCGACGCCGGCGATCCGCCCGTGTACGTCGGGTTCGGCAGCATGCTCGCCAAGGACCCAGAGTCCTTCACGCGAGCAGTGCTCGACGGGCTGCACGCCTCGGGACGGCGCGCGGTCCTCGCGACGGGCTGGGGTGCGCTCCGGCCGTCGCGCGTGCCGGAGAGCGTCCACGTGCTGGACCAGGCGCCGCACGGCCTCCTGCTGCCACGCACCGCCGTCGCCGTGCACCACGGGGGTGTCGGCACCGTCGCGGCGGCCGTCCGGGCCGGGGTGCCGCAGGTGGTCAGGCCGTTCCTGGGCGACCAGCCGTTCTGGGCGCGGCGCGTGCACGAGCTCGGGATCGCCGCCGCTCCGCTGACCGGCAGGCTCACCGCCGGCCGGCTGGCGGCGGCGATCGACGACGCGGCGTCGAGGGGCGATGCGGCGCGGGAGCTGGCCGCGCAGGTCGGCGAGGAGGACGGCGTCGCCGCCGCGGTCGCGCGGATCGCCAGCTTGCCCACATGATGACTTCGGTCCGATGGGATGAGTTCGGTCAGTTAATTGACCGAACTCATCCCATCGGACCGAACTCATTCCCCCGCGGTCGCGGCGATCCGCTGTGCGTCCGCGCGGTACATGGCGGCGTGCTCGCGCAGCTCGGCCGGGCCGCCGTCGTCGTCGACCCGTGCCTCGGTCCAACCGGCCAGGTCGTGCAGCTTGTCGACCATCGCGCCCAGCACCTCGGCACGCGAGTACGGGAATCCGTACGCGGAGGTCAACGCGTCGAGCCGCGCCATCGGATCCAGGTGCCCGACGCCGTAGCCGACCCCGGCGAACGCGTCACCCGAAAACGGCGCGATCCGGTACGCGAGGTAGGCCAGGTCCCGCACCCGTGGGCCGGGCGAAGCGGTGTCGAGGTCGATGACGCCCACGAGCCGACCATCGCGGAAGACCATGTTGTAGGGCGCCGCATCGTTGTGGCAGATCACCTCGGCGGGCTCGGTCGCGGGGAGGCGCCATACGGCGTCGGACGGGCCGAAGCCGGCCGTGGCGTCGTGGAAGCGTCGCAGGAGACAGCCCGCCTCCACCAGGACGTCCGTGGACCAGAGCCATTCCGGGGCGGGCCAGCCGGGCACGTCGCCCGGAAGGTACGAGACGATCTCCCGGCCCTGCTCGTCGAAACCGAGCGGCGCAGGAACGTCGGCCAGGCCGCGGGCCCGGACGTGGGCAAGCAGGCGCTGGATGGTCGGCGCCCACGGGCCGGCCTGGCGGTGCACCGTGTCGCCGACCCGCACGACGCTGGTGGTGTTTCCGCCGGTCAGCTCGTGCTCGTCCACAGCATCGTCCACAGCTTTCTCCACAGACTTGTCCACAGCCTTGTCACGGTCCGAGCAGCGCCAACGGAACCACCGCGATCCCGTCTTGCGGTCGACGGTATGCGAGCGGCCCGGTGGTGATGACAACAGCATCGAGAAGGTCGTCGCCCAGCTTCTCCTTCAGCCAACGCAGGTGCTTGACGTCCTTGTCGTTCGGCAATCGGTTCAGTTTCACCTCGATGGCCAGCACCTTCCCGTCGTCACGCTCGACGATGAGATCAACTTCGTGCTCGCCGCCCTTGGTCCGCAGATGTAGGACGCGCACTCGTTCAACCTCCGCATGCACACGGACGCTCAGAGCTACAAGGTGCTCGAACAAGGCACCGAGCAGCGTGCCGTCCCGGACTACGATCTTTCCCGGCTGAGGCTTGTCGATCAGTGCGCCGGCCCCGACTCCCAACAGCCGTGCGGCAAGCGCCGGATCCGCGAGGAAATGCTTTGAGACCTGAGTTAGAGACGCTAAGCGATTCCGGCTTCCGACCCAGGCTGGCACCTCATCGAGGATCCACAGCCGTTCCAGGGTGTCACGATAGGCAACGGTCGTCGGACGGGTCGGCTTGTCACTGATCCCCTGTGTCGCCGCGTCCAAGATCGTCTCGTATGTCGCCGTCGTTCCCGTTGCCGCCGCATACGCCGTCAGCCATGCCTCGAGCACTTTCGGACGACGAACCACATGACCAAGCTCGCTGAAGTCGTGCTCGACGATCCGTGCCAGGTAGCTGTCGAGGGCGTCACGATGGTGTGTGCCTTGTTGAGTGCGAATGCCAGGAAAGCCAGAGCGAACGATCTCCTCGGCATAGTCCCCCAGCGCGACCTCAGTTCGCCCGCCGACCTCCGCGGGCCCGTCTCTCAGCAGACTTGCGAACGAGACGGTCGGAGATTCGATCTGCCGCTCGGCAAACGACATCGGCCGCATGCGAATGCGGACGATCCGCCCGGCGCCCGAGTGAATCTTCGCCCGTGGCGTGGCTGAGCCAGTCAGGAGAAACGCGCCGGCACCTGCGCCATCGTCGACCGCCCTGCGAACGAGATCCCATGACTGCGGCATAAGCTGCCATTCGTCGATGAGGATCGGTGTCGGATCCCTGTGCAGGCGGTCCGGGTCGAGCGCCAGAAGCTCCGCTTCGTTCCCACGATCGAGACGGATGGTTGTCTGCGCGAGCCGCGCAGCAGTCTTCGTTTTGCCAACCGCCTTCGGCCCCTCGATCGAGACAGCCGGCAACCCGTTGAGCATCTCGGTGAGATGCGTGTCGATCGCTCTGGGTGTGTAGGTCATCTCTGACACTTCCCGGTCACGCGCCGAGCATGCCGGCGACAATTGGGCACAGTTGGGCTTTGGCCTCCTGTCGGGATCAAACTTTACATCCCGTCGGGATCAAACTTTACATCCCGTCGGGATCAAACTTTACATCCCGTCGGGATCAAACTTTACATCCCGTCGGGCCCACGCCGCCTGTCGAGACGGCATCCCACCCATCGGACAACGTGTCGTACGATCGCGAACGACCATCCCGAGCGGCCGAGTGACGTGGCACGACGAAGCCGCAGCAACCCAGCGCCCCCGCCCTGTCGACCTGGCAGAGCGAGGACGGTCGAGGGTGCTACCGCCACGACCGATGGAGGTACACCATGAGCGTCCCCGCGCACATCGAAGCCCAGCTGGCCGAGGGTTACGCCGGCGACATCACGCCCCAGCAGGCCTGGGACCTGCTCGCCGCCGACCCGGACGCCACGCTCGTGGACGTCCGCACCGAGGCCGAGTGGCGCGCGATCGGCGTCCCCGACACGGCATCGATCCACAAGCAGCCTGTGTTCGCTGAGTGGGTGCAGGCAGGCGGGCGCCCCAACACCCGGTTCCTGGAGGAGCTCAAGGCAGCGGGCATCGCCGACGGCCCCGTCATCTTTCTCTGTCGTTCCGGCCAACGCTCCATCGGCGCCGCCCGGCTCGCCACCGCGGCGGGCATCGCGCCGTCGTACAACGTGCTGGAGGGCTTCGAGGGGGCGCCAGGGGTCGACGGCGTCCGCGACCAGCAGGGCTGGAAGGTCGCCGGCCTGCCCTGGACGGAGGACGCCAAGTGACCGTCACCGGAGCGTTCCCGCCCGACGCGACCCCCGGTGGGTCCGGCCGCAAACCGCTCCCCCGCGGCGTCCGCCCCGCCACCCTCGCCGTGCGCGGCGGGCACCAGCGCAGCGACTTCCAGGAGACGAGCGAGGCGCTGTTCCTGACGCAGGGCTATGTGTACGAGACGGCGGCGGAGGCCGAGGCCGCGTTCACCGGCGACATCGACCGGTTCGTCTACTCGCGCTACGGGAACCCGACCGTCCACACGTTCGAGGAGCGGATCCGGCTGCTGGAGGGCGCAGAGGCCTGCTACGCGACGGCGACCGGGATGTCGGCGGTGTTCACCGCACTGGCCGCGCTCGTCAGCTCAGGCTCCCGGATCGTGGCGGCCCGGGCCCTGTTCGGGTCCAGCATGGTGATCTTCCAGGACATCCTCGCCAAGTGGGGAGTGCGCACCGACTACGTGGACGGACACGTGCTGTCCCAGTGGGAGGAGGCGCTCGCGACACCGGCGGACGTCGTGTTCTTCGAGACGCCGTCCAACCCGATGCAGGACATCGTGGACGTGCGCGGCGTCGTCGACCTCGCGCATGCCGCCGGGGCGACCGTGGTGCTCGACAACGTGTTCGCCACCCCGCTGCTGCAGAAGCCGCTGGAGCTGGGCGCCGACGTCGTCGTCTACTCCGCGACCAAGCACATCGACGGGCAGGGCCGGGTGCTGGGCGGCGCGATCCTCGGCTCCGCCGAGTACGTGACCGGACCGGTGCAGACGTTCATCCGCAACACGGGGCCGTCGCTGTCGCCGTTCAACGCGTGGACGCTGCTCAAGGGCCTGGAGACGCTGCCGGTGCGCATCGCGGCGCAGGGTGCCGGCGCGCTCACGGTGGCGCACGCCCTGGAGGAGCTCCCCGGCGTGGGAGCCGTGCGCTACCCGTTCCTCGACTCGCACCCACAGGCCGACCTCGCCCGCGCCCAGATGAGCGGCGGCGGCACCGTGGTCACGTTCGACCTCGCGGTCCCGCCGGGGGCCGACGCCGACACCGCGAAGAAGCACACCTTCGAGTTCCTCGACGCGCTCCAGGTCATCGACATCTCGAACAACCTCGGGGACTCGAAGTCGCTCATCACGCACCCGGCGACCACCACGCACCGCAAGCTCGGCGCGGCAGGCCGCACGGCCGTCGGCATCACGGAGACGACGGTCCGCCTCTCGGTCGGCCTGGAGGACACCCAGGACCTGATCGAGGACCTAGAACAGGCCCTCACCCAGACCCGGCGTTGAGTGCTGGATATTTGCGCTCGGCAGGCGTCTGAAAGCGCAAATATCCAGCACTCAACGGCCACTGGATATGGTGATTACGTGGATCCTGTTTCGCCCCTTGCCTGGGTGTTGCGCGCCGACAACCCCGGGCCGATGACTCTCGACGGAACCCGGTCGTACGTCCTGCGGGCGCCCGGGGCACAGGGCTGCGTGGTCGTGGATCCTGGTCCGCCGCTGGAGCAGCATCTGGCGGCGGTGGCAGCGGCCGGCCCGGTCGACCTGGTACTCGTGACCCACCGGCACGCGGACCACACCGGCGGACTGGCGCGGTTCCGCGAGCTGACCGGGGCGCCGTCGCGGGGGGTGCTGCCGGAGTTCTGCGTCGGCGGGGACCGGGGAGAAATAGGCGGCACGAGCCCCAGGCCGCTAGCCGACGGCGAGGTCCTCGATGTCGCCGGCCTGCGTATCGAGGTGCTGACCACGCCGGGCCACACCGCCGACTCCGTGTGCTTCGTGGTGTCGGTGCCCGGCGACCCGGCGTCGGGCAGGGTGGTGCTCACCGGCGACACCGTGCTGGGACGCGGAACGACCGTGCTGGCCGAACCGGACGGCTCCCTGCGGGACTACCTGGCCTCGCTCGACCGGCTGAAGGCGCTGCACGGGCCCCACCCCGGGCCCGGCCTGCCGGGTCACGGACCGGTGATCCCGGATCTCGGTGCGGTGGTACGCGAGTACCGCGAGCACCGGTTGCAGCGCCTGGACCAGGTGCGTGCGGCGCTCTCGGCGCTCAGGACCGAGCTGCCCGACGCCGCGGCGCCGCTCCCCGACTCGCTCCTGGACGACGTGACGGGGACGGTCTACGCCGACGTCGACCCATCGGTGCTGGGCGCGGCCCGTTCGTCGGTCCGAGCGCAGCTGGACTATCTCCAAGGCCGATGAGGCAGGTCAGAGCAGCTTGCCCAGGAGCAGGAGCAGCGCGTCCTGCGGGTCGTCGTGCGGCGGGAACGGCAGTACCGGCCGGTACCCGAGCTTGACGTAGAGGCGCAAGGCCTCCGGCTGCCGCCGACCGGTGCCGAGGTAGAGCGCGCGCCCTCCCCGGCGTCGGGCCTCCGCCTCGATCCGCCCGACGAGGGCCGTCGCGACGCCGGAGCGGCGGGCGGTCGGGTCCACGAAGACGCTCCGCATCTCGAAGCCGTACGTGTCCTGCGCCGCTCCGGGCGCGCCGACGGCGGTGAGGCCGGCCACGCCCCGGAGAGCGTCTGCCGCGAGATGCTCGGGCCCGACCTGCGCCGCCACGAGCGTCGCGCAGCCGACCGGCCGGCCGTCCAGGGTCGCGAGGAACGTCACCAGGGCCGGGCGGCCGCGTTCCGCGTCGGCGACGGCGTGGCCGCCTCGGGCCTCGACGGCTCGCGCGAGCTCGGGATAGCGCTCCTTGTGGAATTCCCACATCGCGCGCCGCAGGGCCGCCGCGCTGGGGTCGTTCCAGGACACCTGGCGGAGCTCGGGGCGGGTCTCGACAGGCTCGACCAGCGGAGCGGACTCGACCTCTTCCGCGGGTCGAGCCCCTCGAGGCCCGGAACCCAACCACTTGCCGAAGCAGCGCGAGCCGGGCTCGTCCGAGAACACGCCGAACGACTCGACCGGGTCGTAGCCCATCCGCAGGTACAGCCCCAGTGACTCGGGCTGCATCAGCCCCGTCTCCAGGACCAGGTGCCGCACTCCCGCGGAGCGGGCGACGTCCTCCACCGCGCTCATCAGGGTGCGGGACAGCCCACGCCCGCGGTGGCCCGGCGCCACGTACACGCGCTTGACCTCGGCCGTCCCGTCGGGGTGCCGCCCGCCCTGGTAGTCGTCGCGCCCCGACAGGTCGCGCAGGGCGGCGTGACCTGTCGGCTCGCCGTCGACCCAGAGCAGCAGGGTCGCGAACACGTTCGACGGGTCGACCTGGTCGCGCGGGTCAGGTCCGGTCGCCTCGGGCCTGCCCGGCTCCGCGTACCGCAGGTCGATCTCGTGCTGCTGCTCGGCACGCAGGCGGACGGCGTCGGCATGGTCCCAGCCGACCGTCTCGATCGTGATGCCCGTGAGAACCTCAGCGGTCATGCGTACCCGCTCCGGCCGCGCGTCAGGCGTGGACCAGCGACGACAGCACCGACGTGAAGAACGTCAGCCCGTCGACACCGGAGCGCGGCCCATCGGTGGATGCCGGGCCGAAGCCGGGCTCCACCGCGTGCTCGGGGTGCGGCATGAGCCCCACCACGTTGCCGCGATCGTTGGTGATGCCCGCGATGTCGCGGCGCGAACCGTTCGGGTTCCAGCCGTCGTAACGGAAGACGACGCGGCCCTCGCCCTCGAGCTCGTCGAGCGTGCGCTCGTCGGCGACGAACTGGCCGTCCTGGTTCTTCAGCGGAATCTTGATCTGCTGGCCGCGGCGGAACTCGTTGGTCCAGGCGGTGCGCGCGTTCTCCACGATCATCGACTGCTCCCGGCACACGAAGTGCAGGTGGTCGTTCTTGACCATCGAGCCGGGCAGCAGGTGCGCCTCGGTCAGGACCTGGAAGCCGTTGCAGATGCCGAGCACCGGCATGCCGCCCTTGGCGGCGTCGACCACCGCGGTCATCGCCGGCGCGAACCTGCTGATCGCGCCGGCGCGCAGGTAGTCGCCGTAGGAGAAGCCGCCGGGCAGCACCACGGCGTCGACGTCCTGCAGCGACGCGTCCGCGTGCCACAGCGACACCGCCTCGGCACCAGCCAGCCGGATGGCCCGGGCCGCGTCACGGTCGTCGAGGGTGCCGGGGAAGGTGATGACACCGATCCGGGCGCCGTCGATCCCCGGCACGGGCGTGGTGGCCGACGTCGGCTCGATCGCCGACATCAGGCACCCACCGGTGCGCCGCTCGCCTCACCGGTGACCTCGGCGGGTGCGGCCTCGGCGACGGACACGACGTCCTCGATCACCGGGTTGGACAGCAGGGTGACTGCTGCTTCCTGAGCGGCGGCGAGGATCTCAGGCGTCACCTCACCGTCCACCTCCAGCTCGAACCGCTTGCCCTGACGCACACCGGAGAACTGGGTGAAGCCGAGGCGCGGCAGCGCTCCGACCACGGCCTTGCCCTGGGGGTCCAGGATCTCGGGCTTGGGCATGACCTCGACGACGACGCGTCCCACGGAGGGCTCCTTGCTGACGGGAAAGATAGCGAGGGAATCTCTGCCCAAGTCTACTGGCGCTCAGCAGTGCCTCGCCGTCCGGGAAAGGTGACCTGTACCGCGCGCCTCTCGCACTCCTTGCTGGAAATCCCCGAGTGGAGGGGTTTCTTGTTCACGATTGAGCGCAGCGTTCCCGAGGCGGCTCGACAGCTTGCATGACCATCACTGACGCGCATAACGTAGTCATCACAGGTGACTACCTTATCGGAGTCTTGTAGATCGACTACTAAAACGTAGTCACTGGAGGTATGCGATGCCGTACACCGGCAAGGTCACGGACCCCGAATCGCTCGGGCGGATCCTTCAGCAAGCTCGCCTGCTCAACGGATGGAGCCAGCGTGAGATGGCCTCACGCATCGGCACGTCGCAGCGCTACATCTGGGAGATCGAGGCAGGCAAGCCGTCGATCTTCGTCGACAGGCTCTTCGCCCTCATGAGAGAGACCGGTACCGAGCTCACCGCAACGATCGGCCCCCGGAGCTCCGATGGGTGATCTGGTTGTCGAGCTCTACGACATTCATGTCGGCACACTCGTCGGAACGGGTACGAACTTCGACTTCGCAGCGACCGAGCTGGCGATCGAGACATTCGGTCTCGACAGCACGGTGATGTCCCTCGCCGTGCCGTTGGCAGTCATCCCCGCTCGCGCTCGTCGAGCACGACGGCAGAACTTCTTTCGGGAACTTCTGCCCGAGGGTCGCATGCTCAGTCGTCTGGCACAGAACGCCGACGTCGCGGAGCACGACGTCGTCGGCATGCTTCGCCAGTACGGACGTGACGTCGCAGGTGCCCTCCAGATCTGGGACCCCCAAAAACCCGGGGAGCCGAGGACGCCGGCAAGCGAGCCGCTCACCCGGTCCGAGGTCGCGGACCTGTTGCGCAATGTCGCAACATTCCCGTTGGCCAACAAGCCCCTGAGCGGTAAGACGTCACTGGCCGGGGTCCAGGACAAGGTCGTACTCGCCCACTCCGGACAGGGCTGGTCGCGCGTCGTCGACGGCTATCCGTCGACGCACATCCTCAAGCCTGAGTCGCGCGAGTACCCGACGATCATCTACGACGAGGAGTACGGATCCCGGTTCGCTCGCGCGCTGGGCCTCTCGACCTTCACCACACACATCGAAGAATTCGAGGGAGTCCCCGCCCTGGTCATCGAGCGCTACGACCGCACCAACAGGGGCGACGGCGAGCCACCGAGTCGCATTCACCAGGAGGATTTCAACCAGGTGCTCGGCCTCCGCGGAGACCAGAAGTACCAGCGGCTCGGCGGGAAGGCTTCGCTGGCCCGCATCGCACGCGAGCTCAGCCGGTCAGGTCGGCACGAGTCCGCACTGCAGCTTGCACGACTGGCGACGCTCACCGTCGCGATCGGGAACCTCGACCTGCACGCCAAGAACGTGTCGCTGCTCCACGCACGCGACAGCGCGTTCGAACTAGCACCTGCCTACGACGTCGTTCCCCAGGCACATCTCCCCAATGACGGCGAGCTGGCACTTGCAGTCGACCGCACGTATCGCCATGCCGCAGTCACGCGGACCCATCTCGCCGCAGAGCTCGCAACATGGGGGCTACGGGAGAGCGACGACGTCATCGAACAGACCCTCGCCACGGTGCTGGAGACTGCCCACAGCGAGGAACCGGACCCGCGTGCACATCCCGGCCTGGTCGAAGATGTCACGAGATTCGCCTCGAATCTTCTCGCCGGCCGGCCCGTCGGTGCCGCGATCTAGCAGCTCAGACCGTCAGGTACTGATCCGCCCAGGCACTGATGATGCGGGCCGCGCGCTTGGCCTGACCCGGCGCGGTGAGCAGGTGGTCGGCGCCCTCCAGCGACACGAAGGACCGCGGGTGCCGCGCCTCCTGGAAGATCTCCCCGGCGTTCGAGATGTCCACCGTGCTGTCCGTCGGCGAGTGCATCACGAGCAGCGGCGAGTCCATCTCGCGGATCTTCGACCGCAGGTCGGCGCGGCGGACGTCCTCCACGAAGTGCCGCTTGAGCGTCAGCGCTCGCCCGCCGACCATCCACTGGGCGTGACCGTCGGCGAACACCCGGCCCAGGACGGCGTCGTAGTTGTGCTCCGCATGGCGCGGCTCGACGGGTGCTCCGATCGTCGCGACGGCCTGCACACCGGGGATGTCCCCGGTGGCCGCGATCGCCGCGGCACCGCCGAACGAGTGGCCGACCAGGAGATGCACCGGCCGCCCTTGGTCGGCCATGAACCGGGCCGCCTGCACCGTGTCCGCGACCTTGTGCGTGAAGGACCCGTCGCCCCAGTCGCCCTCGGAGTCGCCGAGCCCGAGGTTGTCGAAGCGGAGCATCCCGATGCCCTCGCTCGCGAGCTGCTTGCAGATCCGTGCGGCGGCCGGCGAGTCCTTGCCGAGCGTGAAGCCGTGGGAGAACACTCCCCAGCCGCGCACCTCGCCGTCGGGCGGATCGATGATGCCCGCGAGAAGCGGCCCGGACGTGCTCTCGAACGTGACGCGCTGAGCCACGGTCACTCCTCTCTCGACAAAGGGGTGATGGTAGCTGCGCCCGAGCTTCCGGGAGATCAAGCCGCCACTCAGCAAGACGAGCGGGGCCGGGGCCGGGTCTGGGGGCCGAACCGCAACCTGAACGTCCATCTGACGCCGACCCGAAGGTTGATCGTCCATCAGCGGCCAGGCAGACGTGCAGGTTGCGGATCGACGGTCAGGATGACGCTCAGGTTGCGGTTCGGCGACCCTCGGCGGCCTAGTGGACGTCCACGTTGCGGTTCGGCGACCCCGGGCAGCCCGTTAGACGCGCAAGTTGCGGATCGGCGACCACCGGGCAGCCCCAGGCAGCCATCCAGGCCCGGCCCCAGCCCACTCCTCTTAGCCGATAGCCGGGTGCGCGTTGGCGACGAGCATCTCGAACTGGGCCTGGAACCAGTGGCCCGACAGCGGCGCGTCCGCGAGCGCCCCCGTGTAGTTTCCGCCCAGCTCGCTGGACTGGTAGGTCGGGTCGCACATGCGGTCGAGGCGCTTGCCCTCGTCGTTCGGGATCTCCACCGACGAGCCGTCCGACTCCCCCGGGGGCTTCACCCACACGTAGGCGTCGAGGTGTGATTCCGGGTGGCCCGACGGCGTCACGGTCGGCCGCTCACCGATGCCGGCACCCTCGGGGTTGCACCAGGCGCCGCGGTGGTTGCGGCGGTCCACCTTGGACTCGTTCACGTAGGTGTTCAGGTCGGTCGACGTGCTCACCGCCGTCGGTCGGTCGGGGCCGCCCCAGCCGTTGCGCGACGTGTCGATGAGCATGCCGATGCTCGACGGCGCGCCCTGGGCGATCATCAGGTCGTACAGGTGCGCCGTCCAGTCGACCTCGTCGAAGTCCGGGTTCCACTCGAACCAGCCGGCGGACTTTACCTGACCGCTGCCGACCTGGAGGTCGGGGTTGGGCAGGTACGGCTCCTCCAGCGGCGTGGTGTTCGCCGTGTTGGTGACGAAGCCGGACACTGCGGACCACCCGTAGGTGCTGCCCTCGATGACGTTCGCGAACTCCTGGGCGGAGCCGCTGGCGTTGTTGGGCCAGCCGAGCCAGCCCGAGTGGGCGGCGTCGAGGTATGAGTACACGTTGCCGACCTCGTACAGCTCGGACAGCGCGTACTGCACGCCCTCACGGTAGTAGGGCGCAGCGGTGACGCAGTCGGCGTCGGACTGGTTGGTCACGAGGTTGGGCAGCGAGTCCGGCTCTATCGTGGCGACGATCCGCAGGTTCTCGTACTCCGGCCGGTCCAGCAGCGCGACGATCGGGTCGATGTACTCGGTCTTGTACCGCTGCATCCCCTCGGCGGTGGCCGGCAGCTCGCCGTTCGACGCGAGGGCGTGGCAGTCGCGACCCGGCAGGTCGTAGATGACCACGTTGAACACCAGGGGCGAGCCGCCGGACTGGGTCACCGCCTGGTCGAGGTGCCACTCCAGGCCGTGCTGGCGTTCGGTGCCCTCGATCGCCGCTATCCGGTCCATCCAGACCGACGTCGGCTCGTCGGCGATGGCCAGCATGTCGGCGGCGAGACCGGCGTCGCTCACCTGGGCGGCAGTGGCCTCGACCGACGCCGACCAGTCCGGGTTGACGTACTGCCCGGCCCCGACGAAGGGGTTGTCCTCGAGCGCGACGGCGGGCGCGCTCGTGGCGACCAGGGCGGGAGCCGCGAGGAGCGCACCCGCTGCTGCTGCCGCGAGGGTGCGTGACATGCGTGGGGACGTGCCGCGTGGGCGGCGTGGTGCTGTAGACACGGTGACCTCCGTTGGTCGTGCCGAGCGCGTACCGCTCCGGCCGGGGCCGGACGACGCCACGCGCACCGCGGCGGCTCGTTCCGCCGTGGCATGTCGCACCTTTGCCTACCGTTGAGCTCCAGCAGAACCGTCTTAAACGATTAGTCCCCGGCTGGAGGTGCCGTCGAGCCGCGCACCACGAACCGCCCCACCGGCACGGTGCCCGACGGCGGTGCGGCGCCCTCCGTAGGGTCCACCCCCACCGCACGCCGGGACGTCGCGGCGCCGAGGGCCGCGCGCAGGGCCCAGCCGGTGGCCCTGCCGAGCTCCTCGACCGGGTAGGGGACCGCGGTGAGGGACGGCGTCGTCAGGTAGCAGGCCGGCGAGTCGGTCCCGGCCACCACCGACAGGTCCCACGGCACGCCGAGGCCGAGCCGCCGGGCGACGTCGAGCACCAGACCGGCGGTGGCGTCGTCGTCGGTCACGATCGCTGTGGGGCGGTCGGCCGCCGAGAGCAGCGGGCGCAGCGCCGCCGACGCGCGCTCGGGGCCGTCGCCCGCGACGGTGCGCAGCTCGATCCCGTGCCGCACGAGCGCCGCCTCGAGCGCGGCCGCACGGCGGGCCGGCGCGACCAGACGCTCCGATCCCGCGACCATCGCGATCCGCCGGTGCCCGAGGCCGGCCAGGAAGGAGCCCACCTGAGCGAACGCGTCGCCGTCGTCCAGGACCACGTGCTGCCAGGTGCCGGGCGAGTTGTCGACGGCGGCCCCCACCACCACCGCAGGCGCCGGGAGGGTCCGCAGGGCCGCCAGGCGTGCGTCGTCGACCCGGATGCCCGTGACGACGAAGGCCGCGTAGCGGCGTTCCGTCCACCAGCGGTCCATGAGCTGCGCGGCGTCGGCGGGCGACTCCGCGACGTGCACCGCGAGCGTGAGCGTGTCCGGCCCGAGGGTCTGGAGCGCGCCCGCAACGAGGTCGAGCGGGAACGCGGCACGGGTGCCGAACGGCTGGTCGTGCACCACGACCAGTGCTGCGGCGGCCGGCCCGCTGCGGAGGGACCGGGCCGCGGTGGCGGGTCGCCAGCCCAGCTCGTCCGCCACCCGGAGCACCCGTTCCCTGGTCGTGGCGGAGACCCCGCTGCGGCCGTTCAGGGTGTACGAGACGACCGCCGTGGACACGCCGGCCACCCTGGCGACGTCAACAATCGTGGGCCGCCGCACGCGCGCCGGAAATTCGGACAGTTCAGGATCGTTCGGTCGCGACGATGGGACCATAACCACGTAGCATGCACCCTCGGGTGAATTTTGCACAGCGTCAACGAAGACGGGTGTATTTGCATGCTGAGTGGAAAGCGCAGGTATGTCATCGGGGTGCTGTCCCCGGTGGTCGGGGGCTATTACTTCGGGCGGGTGCTCGCCGGGATCGCGCGCACCGTCCGCCCGGACGGGCACCGCGTGGTCGCGGTGCAGACCTACCCAGCCGACCTGGAACGCGACCAGTTCCCGGACCGCCCACCGGGTACGGCCGCCGTCAGCCTCGGCCAGCTCGACGGCGTCATCGTCATCACCACCGCCGTCAACGAGGCGACACTGCTCCGGATCGACGCCGACGGCACTCCGATCGTGCTGGTCAGCGAGCGCACGGCCAGCATCGACGCCCCGGTGGTGACGCCGGACAACGAGGGCGGGACCCGCGCGGCGGTGGAGCATCTCATCGCGCACGGGCACCGGGAGATCGGCTTCCTCGGCAACCTCCGGCAGGCCGACATCGTCGAACGCCACGCGGCCTACCTCGCCACGCTCGTCGCACACGGCATCACGCCACGACCCGAGTGGCTCTACCGCACGGCCGACAACCAGGAGGCGAGCGCCGCCACCGTGGCGCAGGCCCTCGTCGGCGGCCCCGGCCTGCCGACGACGGCGACGGTCGCCGCGACGGACCGCAACGCGATCGGGTTCTCCCGCGCGCTGCGCGCCCAGGGCCTGAACCTCCCCGGAGACCAGGCGATCGTCGGGTTCGACCACTCGGAGGCGGGTGCCCGGGTGCGCCCACGGCTCGCGTCGGTGGATCCGCACCACGACCAGGTCGGTGAGCTCGCCGTCGCCCTGCTGCTCGCGCGGATCCGTGGCGAACGCGTGGCCGGCCAGCACCTGTCCCGCTCGACGCTCGTCACGCGCGAGTCGTGCGGCTGCCTCGACGCACGCGCGGGCACGCACCTCGGGGGCCCGCTCGCGCAGGAGGGCTCGACCGCGTGGCGGCGGCTCGGCGAGGTGGCCCGCGCGACGTTCGACGGCGCGGAGGCGCGCCTCGGGCCCGGCGCCGACCTCGACTCCTGGCTCCGGGGCGTGCAGCGGCTCTTCCGCAGTGCGGCAGCACTGGGCCAGGCGCCCACCCAGGCGACGCTCACGAGCCTCGCCGAGAGCACGCGAGCCCTCCGGCCCCACCCGGAGGCACTGGAACAGCTCATCCCCGCGCTGCGATCGGTCGAGGAGGAGTTCCGCGCACAGGTGCGGAGCGGCCAGGCACCAACGGTGCCGGGCGAGCGGCCCAGCACCCCGAGCCGCGCCGCACGCGGCCGGGCGGTCACCCACACGGCCACCGACGTGCTCGTCGCCCTCAGCGCCGGCTGCACCCAGACCCTGCTGGCCCGGTCCGGACAGCTCGAACGCACGATCGGCGACCAGTACGAGCTCGACCTCGACCTGCTGCACGGCGACGGCCGGGCGATCCGCGCGCTCACCTGGCTCCCCCGGGGGCATCGCGGCCCCGCCACGCTCGCGCTGTGGACCGACGCCGAGGTAGCGCCGCTGTCCGGTACCGCGCCGGCGCCCGGCTCAGTGCCCGGCCCCGCGAACCGCCCTGCGAACGGCCCCGCGAACCGCCCCGCGGACGGGGCACGGACGCTCGAGATCGTGGGCACCACCGCGGTGTCCCGCAAGGCGACCGCCCTGGTCGGCACGCAGCTGCCCGTGCGCGAGTTCCCACCGCCGGCACTGGCCGGCGAAGGCGTCGTGTTCGTCGTGCCGGTGACGTTCGGGCAGAGCGACTGGGGCATGCTCGCCATCGGCGGCGGCGTGGACACGCACGCCACCAGCTCCCGCGACAAGTACGACCACTGGGCTGCCATGGTCGCCGTCGCCCTCGACCGGGAGGACCGTCTCACCTCGCTGCAGCGTCAGCAGACTGCGCTCGCCAAGGCCGCGGCCAGGGAACGCGCGCTGGTCCTCGACCTCCGCACCGAGGTCGAGCGCAACGCCCTCGTCCAGGACGTGGCGCTGGAGGGCACCTGGGACTGGGACATCGCGACCGGCCAGGTGTTCTACTCGCGTACCTGGCGGGCTCTGGTCGGCCTGCCCGACGACGCCCCGTGCACCGGCATCGAGGAGTGGACCGGGCGGGTGCACCCACAGGACGTGCGCGCCGTGCAGATCGCCATCGCCCGCCAGCTCGGGGGCGCGGCCGAGCCGCTCGACCTGGAGCACCGCCTGCTCGCCGTCGACGGCCGCGAGATGTCGGTGCGCTGCCGCGCCACCACCGTGACCGACGACGCCGGCATCCGCGCGCGCATGATCGGGGTGCTCATGGACGTCACCGGCATGCCGGCACGCGAACGTGGGGGCGTGGCGCGGTGAAAGGCCGGTTGCGCCGAGCGATGTCCCACATCCTGATCAGGGACCCACTACTCGCGCCAGAGTCTGTCGACCGGCATGACGTGGAGCCGATCCTCGTAGGTGTAGCTGCGGGCACCGGTGTAGAGGGCGACGCCCGCGACGAAGGCGTCCCCTAGCAGGTCGCGCAACTTGCGCAGACCTCGAAAGTCGTCGCCAGCGACCCTTGCGGCAGCCTTGACCTCGAAGGCGACGACACCCGTCGAACTCCGGAACTGACATGGTGTGAAGTCCGGAACGGTCAGGGGTGGAACTCCGGTTTGGACGCGGTCCGGACCTTCCCCGCTGGACGCATTACGGCTGGGCCGCCCTACAGGACGGTGACCTCGCCGCGCTCCGCCTTCAGCGCGATGTCCGTGCGGTGATGCGAACCCTTGAGCCCGATCTTCGCGACGCCCTCGTAGGCCCGGCGCCGGGCGTCCGCCAGGTCCGTGCCGAGCGCCACGACGGACAGGACCCGGCCGCCCGAGCTGACCAGGTCGCCGGCCTCGGCGCGGCCGGTGCCCGCGTGCAGCACGTGCACCCCGGGGAGCGACTCCGCGTCCTCGATGCCGGTGATCGGGTCGCCGGACCGCGCCAGCTCGGGATAGCCCTCGGACGCGACGACCACGGTCACCGACGCCTCGGGGCGCCAGCGCAGCGGTTCGAGCTCACCGAGCCTGCCGCGCGCCGCCGCGAGCATGACCTCCGACAGCGGAGTCATGAGCCGGGCGAGCACCGACTGGGTCTCCGGGTCGCCGAAGCGCGCGTTGAACTCGACCACGCGGGTGCCCCGGCTGGTGAGCGCGAGCCCGACATACAGGACGCCGGAGAACGGCGTGCCACGGCGCGCCATCTCGTCGACGGTGGGCTGGGCGACGCGCGTCAGTACCTCGTCCACGAGGCCCGACGGCGCCCAGTCGAGCGGGGTGTAGGCGCCCATGCCGCCCGTGTTGGGGCCTTCGTCATCGTTCCGAACGCGCTTGAAGTCCTGTGCGGGGACCAGCGGGACCACAGTCGCGCCGTCGGACACGCAGAAGAGCGAGACCTCGGGGCCGTCGAGGTACTCCTCGACCACCACGCGGCCGTTCTCGTGGGACAGGCAGGCTTCGCCATGGGCGAGGGCGACCTCGCGGTCGTCGGTGACGACCACGCCCTTGCCTGCCGCGAGGCCGTCGTCCTTGACCACGTAGGGAGCACCGAACGCGTCGAGCGCCGCGGCGACCTCGGTGGCGTCGGTGCACACGTGCGCCATCGCCGTCGGCACGCCCGCCGCGGCCATGACCTCCTTGGCGAACGACTTGGAGCCCTCGAGCCGGGCCGCCTCCCCCGACGGCCCGAACACCGGGACGCCCGCCGCCCGGACCGAGTCCGCCACGCCGGCGACCAGGGGCGCCTCGGGCCCGACGACGACCAGCTCGGCGCCAACCTGCTCGGCCAGCGCCGTCACCGCCGCGCCGTCCAGGGGATCGACCTTGTGCAGGGTGGCCAGCGCGGCGATGCCCGGGTTGCCCGGCGCGGCGTGCAGCTCGTGGGCGGCGGCCCCCGACGCGGTCTCCCGGTGGAGGGAGTGGATGATGGCGTGCTCACGGGCACCGGTACCGATGACGAGGATCTTCACTGTGGCAGAGGGCTCTCTTGGTGGGTATGGACTCAGCGCGGGTGGATGAGGTCGTGGACGGGGATGATCTCGTCCCGCTTCGGGCCGACGCCGATCGCGGAGATCCGGGTGCCCGACATCTCCTCCAGGGCCTTCACGTAGGCCTGGGCGTTCGGCGGCAGGTCAGAAAAGGCGCGGGCCTTGGAGATGTCCTCCCACCAGCCGTCGAACTCCTCGTAGATCGGCTTCGCGTGGTGGAACGCCGTCTGGTCGGTGGGCATCTCCTCGTGGCGGACGCCGTCGACGTCGTACGCCACGCAGACGGGCACCTTCTCCATGCCGGTGAGCACGTCGAGCTTGGTGAGCACGATGTCGGTGAGCCCGTTGATGCGGGTCGCGTAGCGGGCGATGACGGCGTCGTACCAGCCGGTGCGGCGCGCGCGGCCCGTGGTGACGCCGTACTCACCGCCGGTCTTGCGCAGGAACTCGCCCTTGTCGTCGAACAGCTCGGTGGGGAACGGCCCCTCGCCGACGCGCGTCGTGTAGGCCTTGATGACGCCGATCACGGAGTCGATCCGCGTGGGCCCGACGCCGGAACCGGTCACCGCGCCGCCCGCCGTCGCGCTGGACGACGTGACGAACGGGTAGGTGCCGTGGTCGATGTCGAGCATGGTCGCCTGGCCGGCCTCGAACAGGACGGTCTTGCCCGCCTGGATGGCCTTGTCCAGCTCGACGGCGGTGTCCGTGACCATGGGCCGCAGGCGGTCGGCGTACTGGAGCAGCTCGTCGAGCGTCTCGTCCACCGTGATCGCGCGCCGGTTGTAGACCTTCACCAGCAGGTGGTTCTTCTGGTCGAGCGAGCCCTCGATCTTGGCGCGCAGGATCTTCTCGTCGAACAGATCCCACATGCGGATCCCGACGCGGTTGATCTTGTCGGCGTACGACGGGCCGATCCCCCGGCCTGTCGTGCCGATGCGGCGCTTGCCGAGGAACCGCTCGGTGACCTTGTCGATGGTGCGGTGGTACGGGGCGATGATGTGCGCGCTGCCCGAGACGAGCAGGCGGGACACGTCGACCCCGCGCTCGATCAGGGCGTCGAGCTCCTGGAACAGGACCTCGATGTCGACCACCACGCCGTTGGCGATGACCGGCACAACGCCGGGCGACAGGATCCCCGACGGCAGGAGGTGCAGCGCGTACTTCTCGTCGTCGATGACGACGGTGTGCCCCGCGTTGTTCCCCCCGTTGAACTTGACCACGTAATCGACGCGGGAGCCCAGGAGGTCCGTCGCCTTTCCCTTGCCCTCATCGCCCCACTGGGCCCCGACGAGCACGACGCCTGGCATGGATCTCCACCTTCTCGGATTGCCTGATTTGCTCCGCCGGGTGCGCACGATGGCGCCGACGGGCCGCGCCCGAGTCTACTTCGTGGTGAGCGTCAGGGCGCGTACCTCGTCCACCGACGTTCCCGAGTCCGCCAGGAACTTCGCACAACGCTCCGACTCGTCCTCCTCGCCGATGAGGTGAGCCGCCCGGGAGAGCGCGAGCAGCGACCGGAGAAAGCCCTGGTTCGGCTCGTGGCTCGCCGGGACCGGACCCTGTCCGCGCCACCCGGCCCGGCGCAGCGCGTCCAGCCCGCGGTGGTAGCCGGTGCGCGCGTACGCGTACGCCTCGACATTGCCGGCAGGGCTGTCCGCGGCGAGCGCGCCCTCCGCCAGGACCGCCCAGACGAGCGACGACGCCGGGGCCGACGCCGCCACCGCGACCGGGTCGTCACCGCTGGTCAGCCGCTCACGAGCCGCCGGGTAGTCGTCGGGAAGCAGCGTCGGCTCCGGGCCCTGCAGCAGGTTCTCGTGAGTGCTCATGCGCAAATTCTCACACCCGGGCGGCGGGAATGGACAAACGGGACCGCACCGGATTGCCCCGGACGACGACAGGGACGGTGAATTTTGCCTTTCATCCGGTGCGATCCGGGAACAGTCGTTACGCTCGACACATGATCGAGATCGCGACGTCTCCCACGACGACGACGCTCGTGATCGCCGGCGACCTCGACCTCGCCGAACGAGACCAGTTCCCGGAGATCGCGGCGCGCGTCGTCGGCCTGCGCCGGCAGCTGCTCGTCATCGACATGTGCCGGGTCACGTTCATGGACTCCACCGGAGCCGCGTTCCTCATCTCGCTGGCCGACGCCGGCCGTAAGCGCGGCGGCGCGACCGTGATCCGCGGAGCTGACGAGCGCGACCTGTTCGTGCTCGAGGTGTGCGGAGCGATGGAGCTCTTCCGCGTCGACGACGAGCACTCGTGCGAGCCGGCCGCGCCCGACTCGGGGTTCGCGGTGATGTCGTCGCGGGATGATGACGTATCCCCGTTATCCCATCGCGACGCGTCCACTGCGTAAAACGTTATCCACCCCCATCCCGCCGAAGTAGAACCCTGGCGAGATAGAACCCTGGCGAAGTAGAACCGCAAGTGCGCCCCACGGGGTTGCGCTGGGGTTCTACTTCGCTGGGGTTCTACTTCGCTGGGGTTCTACTTCGCTGGGGTTCTACTTCGCTGGGGTTCTATCTCGCCCCAGTTCTACTTCGGCGGGGTCGGCTGACGGCGGAGCTTCGCCCAGACGAGCTTGCCGCTGCCCGACGGGCGCCAGCCCCACTCGGCCAGCCGGTCCACGATCTGCATGCCGAAGCCGCCCAGACGGTTCGGGTGCCCGTCGGTCGCCACCGGCGGCGCCGGGTTGTTGTCCTCGACCTCGATCCGCAGCCCGTCGCCCGTGTCGTACAGGCGCAGCGCGATGTGCCCCCAGCCGTGCAGCACGCCGTTCGCGACCAGCTCCGACACCACGAGCTCGGCCTGCGCGGACTCCTCGATGCCCCACGCCTGGCAGGTGCGCAGCACCGCGTGCCGGGCCCGGCCGATCGACGACGGCTCGCTCGGCAGCATCCAGCGCCGCCACCGCGGCGACAGGGCGGTCTCGCCGGCGTCGCCGGTCGGGTCGGGGATGCGGACGACCACTATCGCGACGTCGTCCTCCGGCGCGTCCGCCAGGCGGGACAGCAGCTCCTCGCCCACGCCCGCAGCATCGCGCGCCGTGATGGCCGACGCCGTCTCCAGCAGCGCCTCCAGGCCGAGCCGCAGGGAGCGGTCACGCCGCTCGATCAGACCGTCCGTGTAGAACAGCAGCGTGTCACCCGGCTGGAGGCGCGCCTCGCCGGTGGTCCGCTCCCGTGAGCCGAAGCCGACGAGCGCGCCCCCGCCCTCGTCCAGCTTGATCACCTCACCGGCGCGCAGCAGGAGCGGCGGCAGGTGGCCCGCACGCGAGTAGCCGATGGTCCAGACGTCCGGCTCCTCCTCACGCTTCAGCGAGGCGTACACCATGCTTGCCGAACGCGGGATGCCCATGCCCGCCACGAGCTGGTCCACGCGCTCGAGCACGCGGCTCGGCGTCGACAGCTCGAAGGCGTACGAGCGCACCACGGACCGCAGCTGCCCCATGGTGGCGGCGGCCTCGACGTCGTGGCCGACGACGTCGCCGATGACCAGGCCGACGAGATCCGGCGAGATCTGGAGCACGTCGTACCAGTCACCGCCCACCTGGGCGTGCTCGGCGTTCGGGGCGTAGTAGGTCCACACGTCGAGCCCCGCGACGTCGGCCTGCTCGGGGAGCATGGCGCGCTGCAGGGTCTCGGCGAGCTTGTGCTCCCGCGCGTACATGCGCGCGTTGTCGATGGCGCTGCCCGCGCGGCGGGCCACCACCTCCACGACCGTGCGCAGCGTGTCCGGCTCGTCGACCTCGACGTAGTCGCCGGCCTCGTCCTCGTCCGGGACGATCACGACCAGGCCGAGCACGTCCCGCCGCCCGGCGACGGGGTGCACCACTACCGAGTCGGGCGCCTTGCCCAGCTCGTCGGCGAGGCGCAACGTGAGGTCGCGCTGCAGCCAGCCCGACGCCGAGTGCGGCGCGTGCGGGATGTCGAGGTGCAGCGCGACGGGGCCGTCGAGCACGCCGTCGAGCACGTCCTGCACCGAGTCCACCACCTCGAGGATGGGCATGGGACCGGTGGTGACCGAGTCACCGAGCGCATCGGTCTGCGGCCGACGGCGCTGGCTCTTGTCCGCGATGTTGTCGCCCTCGATGTACCGCGCGTGCCGGCGCCCGCGACCGCTCGGCGGTGCCGCGACATCGATGCCGGCGGCGTGCTTGAGGCCGTCGTCGTTCACGTAGAAGCCCGCCCAGCGCACCATCGACTGGAGCAGCTCCGCGATGTCGCGCAGGGCGTACGGGTACTCCAGGTCGGTCAGGATCTCGGTGGTCTGCGCGATGAGGTCGAGGTCCTCGCGCTGCTGCCGCTCGACCTCGAGGCTCGCGAGCTGGGCGGCGTGCCGCTCCATGTGGTCGGAGACGTCGACGCTGAACCCGACCCAGTGGGTGATGCGGTCGCTGTGGCCCGCACGGGCAGGGGTGAGCGTGAGCTGGGCCCAGCCGTGCGTACCGCCGCGCAGGTGGGACCGTACGGTCGCGTGCACCTCCTGGCCCGCGTTCACCAGCTCGGCCATGCGCTCGAGGTCCTGCGGCTCCACGAGCATCTCGCCGAGCCTGCGCACGGTGTATCCCGCGAAGTCGGTGAACCGCACGCCGGCGTAGTGCTCGAAGGCGCTGTTGGCCCAGAGCATCGGCATGCCGTCCTCGGTGGGCCCGGTGAGGAACACGGGGATGCCCACGTTCACCGCGGCGCGCAGGACCACGTCACCGATCGACGGCGGCAGGGTGCGCGGGATGCCCGACCCCGCGGCGTGCCGACGCGGTTCCGCGCCGCCGGCTGCCCGGTGCGCGCCGCGCGGCGCGCTGTTCGGCGGGATGCTCGGGGGCACGCTCACCGCCTCGGAGCGCGCGGGCCTGCCGGTGTCGAAGCCGTTCCCGTTCGACATACCGTTCGATGTCCTGCTGGTTCTACCGTTCGATGTCCCGTCCTGAGTCGGACCAAGGCCGAAGATGGAAAGGCCGGGGTGCCGCGGCGGCGGAGAGGACGGTGTCAGACCGGACGAATCGGTCAAAATGCCCTCCCAACGGTATCTATTGCTCGAGGTGCTTCTCCAGCAGGTCATTCAACCGTAGATTGGGACGGTCCGAGATCTGAACCTCAACCTCTATCATCGGACCGACACAGCGCCACGACCACTGCTCCCGGAAGGAGAACCGTGCAGGACGGAACTTACGACCCCCCGCGCGGTCCGCAGGGCGGGAGCCCCCAGGACCCCGGCCATCAGACCCCCGAGATCGGCGACCCCGCGAGTATTCACGTCATCGTGGGCCGCTCCCGCGCCCGGATCGTGCTCTCCGGAGAGATCGACGCCGATATCGGTGGAGATCTGCACGAGGCCACGGCCGCGGCCGAGGAGTCACGTCTCCCGGTCGAGATCGACGCGCATCATGTGACTTTCATGGACTCGTCGGGCGTCGCGTTCCTCGCGCGCCTCGCGAGCCGCAGCCCGCACCGCGTGCGCGTGCTGCGCGCACCGCCGACCGTGCGCTTTCTGCTCGAGGTGACCCGGATCGGTGACCTCCTCGACATCGTGGACGAGGACCCGGGCTTCGAGCTGGACGACGAGGGCCCGTCGGGTCCGCCGCCGTCCGGCGGTGCTCCGGCCCCTGCCGGTGTAAGCAGCTGACGGCCACCCCTGGGTGATCGGTAAAAGGTCAGGTGGTCGGTAGCTCGGGCTACCGACCACCAGGACATTTAACCATAAACACGGG